>JBBQER010000051.1:0-28875 GCA_038320885.1 Acidimicrobiia bacterium | reverse complement strand
CTCGTCGCCGCGGGCCGTGCCGATGCCGCGACCATGGGCCTCGATCCGACGGTGAACGTCTACCTCGAGCAGTAACTACTCGGCGTCGAGCAACTTCAGGTGACGCGGGCCGGCGACCGTTCGGTACGCGTCTTCGATGATCTCCGCGACCTCGGTCCAGTCGGGACTGCGGTCGAGGCGGACCCCGACCCAACCGCGGTGGCCGACATAGGCGGGGACATAGAACCGGTCGGGCTCCTCGTCGACGAGCTCGGCCTGCACGCCCGGCGGCGCTGCGCACCACAATCCGAGGATGCCGTCGCCGTGATGGTCGTCGTGGAACATCACGAACGTCTTCTTGCCGGCGATGAACCACGTGGGCGCGCCGTGACTCAGACGCTCGGTTGCTTCGGGGAGCGCCGTGCAG
Organism: Acidimicrobiia bacterium; assembly: GCA_038320885.1. Classification (GTDB taxonomy): domain Bacteria; phylum Actinomycetota; class Acidimicrobiia; order IMCC26256; family PALSA-610; genus JBBQER01. The sequence continues at coordinate 28,469 of JBBQER010000051.1, read as the reverse complement.
ATTGCGCGCACACGGTCGAGCGGACTCTTGCGGGGCACGGCGCGACATTAGGGTTTCATCCGTGGCGCGTGACAGTGATGCGATCGAGCTCGACATCGCGGGGCACGCGGTGCGCCTCACGAGCCCGGGCAAGGTCCTGTTCTCCGAGCGCGGCGAGACCAAGCTCGATCTCGTCAACTACTACCTCTCGATCACCGAGCCGTTCCTGCGCGCGATCGGCGGCCGGCCGGTCCTGATGGAGCGGTACCCGCACGGCGCCGAGGGCTCGTCGTTCTTTCAGAAGCGCGTTCCCGACAACGCGCCCGAGTGGCTCGAAACGACGATCGTCAGCACACCGAACGGCACGTCGTCACGCGCGCTCGTGATCGCCGACCTCGCGCACGTGGCGTGGGCGGTGAACCTCGGGTGCCTCGGCTTCCACGTGTGGCCCGCGCGCGCCGACGATCCCGATTACGCCGACGAGCTGCGCATCGACCTCGACCCCACGCCCGGCACCGATTTCGAAGACGCGCGCGCGGTCGCGCACTTGGTGCACGGCGTGCTCGACGAGCTCGGCATCGTCGGCCACCCGAAGACAACGGGCAAGCACGGCATGCACGTGTACCTGCGCCTCGAGCGGCGGTGGGATCCCTACCAGGTGCGATCGGCCGCGGTGGCGTTTGCGCGCGAGATGGCCCGTCGCTATCCCGAACGGGTGACCGACGCGTGGTGGAAGGAAGAACGCGGCGAGCGCATCTTCATCGACTTCAACCAGAACGCGCCGCACAAAACGGTTTTCGGCGCGTGGTGTGCCCGTCCGCGACCGGGCGCCCAGGTCTCGATGCCGTTCCGTTGGGACGAGCTCGACTCGATCGATCCCGACGCGCAGACGATCGCCTCGGTACCGGCGCGCGTCGCCGAGCACGGCGATCCGTGGGCGACGATCGACACCGAGCTGCAGTCGCTCGAGCCGCTGCTCGCGTTGCACGAGCGCGACCGCGCCGACGGTCTGCAGGACGCGCCCTGGCCGCCCGTGTACCCGAAGATGCCCGGCGAGCCGTCGCGCGTCGCGCCGAGCCGGGCCAAGAAGGCCCCGTCCGAGAAGGCCCCATCCGAGAAAGCACGGCCGGCCAAGAAGACGACCAAGAAGGCCGCGAAGTCCGAATAAATCTCTTGCCAGCTATATAACTAGAGAGTAATATCTCGCCGTATGGCTGCACTGGAGCTCTTCGAGGTCGTTGCCGAGCCGAACCGGCGTCGGATCCTCGACCTCCTGCTCGCGCGAGAGCAGCCCGTCGGCGAGCTCGTCCGAGCGCTGTCCGTCAGCCAGCCCGCGGTGTCGAAGCACCTCCGCATCCTTCGCGACGCCGGTCTGGTCGACGCGCGCGTCGACGGGCAGCGCCGCGTCTACCGCGTCCGCGCCGAGCCGCTGAGCACGCTCGACGAGTGGCTCGCGCCGTACCGCGCGTTGTGGACCGCAAGTCTCGACGACCTCGAACGTCATCTCGACACGATGCCCGACTGAGTGAGGCCCGACAAAGTGAGGAAGCGCATGGAAACGGAAGGAACACTCGAACAGGTCGGCGACCAGTGGCTCGTCCGCTTCACGCGCGCGCTGCCGCATCCGCCGGAGAAGGTATGGCGGACGCTCACCGAACCCGAGCACCTAACCGGATGGTTCCCAACCGAGATCATCGGCGAGCGCGCCGACGGCGCCCCGCTGCGGTTCGAGTTCCGCGACGGCGAAGGACCCGGTTTCGACGGAACCATGATCACGTGTGACCCGCCCCGCGTACTGGAGTTCCTCTGGGGCAAGGATCTCTTGCGCTTCGAGCTCGAACCCACCGATGAGGGAACGATGCTCACGCTCACCGACACGTTGGAAGAGCTCGGCAAGGCCGCGCGCGACGCGGCCGGATGGCACTACTGCCTCAATCGCCTCAACTTCGTGGTCGACGGCCGACCCAGGAAGGGGGACGACAGCTGGAAGGCACTCAACGACATGTACGTCGAACGCTTCGGTCGGGCGGCATCAACGATCGGCCCGCCCGAGGGCCATCCCGAAGCGGGTTAGCCCCGAGCTACTTCACGAAGCGGACCTGATCGGTCGGCTCGTAGCTCGCCGATAGCCAGAACGCTTCTGCGGTCTCGCCGCCGGCGCGGCTCGCGATGAGATGCATACGCCGCGCTCCTTGGTCACGGAGCAGGCGTTCGGCTTCGGTCACGAGCATGGTCGCGATGCCGCGGCGGCGGTACGACCGCAGCACCGCCAGGCGATACAACGTGCCCCGCCATCCGTCCCAACCGGCGATGATCGATCCGACGATCGTTTCGCGGTCGACCGCGAGCACGAGTGCACCCGGCGAACGCTCGAGCAGCCCTCCCAGACCGTCGGCGTCGTCGGTGGTCGACGGCTCGGCGGTACCGGCGCGCCAGAACACGAGCACCGCGTCGATGTCATCTCGAGTTCCGGCCCGGAGCGCGATCACGCGGCGGAATCTACGCTGACGCCATGACCTTTCGCGGCTGGAAATCCGAAGCGCTCGACTTCTACGTCGGGCTCGAAGCTGACAACTCCCGGCCGTACTGGCTGGCCCACAAGAGCATCTACGACGAATGCGTCAAGGCGCCGTTCCTCGAGTTGTCCACCGAAGTCGAGAGCGAGTTCGGACCACTGCGCGTGTTCCGCCCGAACCGAGACATCCGCTTCTCGAAGGACAAATCGCCGTACAAGACCGCGGCGGCCGCGGCGACCGAGGGCGAAGGGGGTGCCGCGTACTACGTGCAGATCTCGAGCGCGGGGCTCTACGTGGTGTCGGGCTACTACCACCTGATGCCCGACCAGCTCGAGCGCTACCGCATCGCGGTCGCCGACGCGCGCACCGGCTCCAAGCTCGCGACCGCCGTCGCCGCGCTCCGCAAGCAGCGATACAGCGTCGATTCCCGCGACTCGCTCTCGCGCGCGCCGCGCGGCTACCCGCCGGACCACCCGCGTATCGAACTGCTGCGGTACAAGGGGATGCACGCCGGCAGCGAGTTCGGGGCGCCGGGTTGGCTGCGCACGAAGGGTGCGCTCGACCGCATCCTCAAGACCTGGCGCGACGCCGTGCCCATGAACCGCTGGCTCGACCGGCACGTCGGCCCGAGCAACCTCGCCCCGCCCGAACCGCGCTGACCTCACCGCCCCTGGCGCGCACGAACACACGTTCGCTAGCTTGGAACGCGTGACCACGCTCCAGCGGACGCTGCTGGGCTCGGGCGAGCCGGTTGTCGATGCCGACGCGCGGTTCGAGCGCATCGAGCTCGACGACGGGTCGTGGATCGACATCGCGCGCGACTGGTTGCTCGGCGCCGACACGTTGCTCGACGTCCTCATCGACGGTGTCGACTGGCGGCAAGGCCGCCGGCACATGTACGACCGCATGCTCGACGACCCGCGTCTCTCGCGCTGGTACGCGGCCGGCGATGCGCTCCCCCACCCGGCACTCGAGACGATCCGCCACGCGCTCGAAGCACACCTCGACGTGCCGCTGCACACGATCGGGCTGAACTACTACCGCGACGGCACCGACAGCGTCGCCTGGCACGCCGACCGCGAGCTACGCGACCTCATCGACACGCGCATCGCGATCGTGACGCTCGGTGCCCGTCGCCCGTTTCTCGTGCGCCCGACCGGCGGTGGCCACTCGTACGACGTGAAGCCCGGTTCCGGCGACCTGCTCGCGATGAGCGGCGAGTGTCAGATGCGCTGGCAGCACTCGGTCCCGAAGGTGAAGCGCGCCGGCCCCCGGATCTCCTGCACCCTGCGCTGGACCAACACGACGAAACAGAGCGAACCGGCGTGAGTTGGCGACCGTATAGGTAGCGAACTCACGCCGGTTCGTCTCCTAGCGATTTCAGTCGCCGGCGACCGACATCTTGATGACGGAGAACATCGCGCCGGTGGGATCCGCGAGCACGGCCATGCGACCGGGCTCGATGTCCATCGGCCCCTGCACCACGTTGCCACCGTTCGACTGCGCAACCTCGACCGTCTTGTCGGTGTCGTCAGTGGCGAAGTAGATGCCCCACACCGACGGCATGCCCGGCATCGGCGGCTTCATCGCACCGGCGATGCTGCGGTCGCCGAGCTTCCACTCGGTGTACTGGCCGTCGCCCTCGCCGACGGTGTTGGCGCCCCATCCGAGAATCTTGTTGTAGAAGGGCTTGACCGCATCCACGTCGGGAGTCATGAGCTCGTTCCACGACAATGAGCCGTGCTCGTTCACGAGCTGCGCGCCGATGCTGCTCTTCGGCGTCCAGAGGTTGAACATCGAGCCGGCCGGATCCGCGATCACTGCCATGCGGCCGGCGTCCATCACGTCGAACGCCGGGGCGATGACCGCGCCACCGGCGTCGGCGACCTGCGCGGCCGTCGCGTCGACGTCGCTCACGGTGACGTACGTGCTCCAGTGCGGCGGGATACCGGGCGCTTGGAGCGCCGAGATCGCGCCGACTTCCTTCCCGTTCTTCTTGGCCATCGAATAGAACGCCGGATTGCCGTCGGCGTCGTTACCGACCGGGAGATCCTCGAAGTCCCAATCGAACAGCGCGCGATAGAACGACTTGGCGGCGGCGGGATCGGTCGTCTGGAGGTCGGTCCAGCTCGGGGTCCCGGGTGCGTGCTCGGTGCGTGCGGGCATGGCGTGCTCCTCTACGAACGATCGTGTCGGAGCCGCAAGCTAGCCCTGTTGCGAGCCTTTCTCCCAGCGGCCGAAGCCGAAACCGGGGCCACCACCGTCAGGTCCGAACTGACGTTCACCCTTCGGCCCGGTGTTGTTCACGAGATCCGTGATGTGAGCCTTCAGATTCTTCGTCAAGGTGTCGGCCTGCTGCTGCGTGAGGTGCTTGTCCTTGACCGCGGCGTCGATCTCCGACTGCGCGTCATTGACCAGCGCGTCGATGACCTTGTTCACGTCGACGCTCTTCGCCTTGGCCACATCGGCGATCGACTGCCCGTTGCGCAAGTCCTTCTCGAGCTCGTCGGCCGTGATCCCCAACGCCTTGGCCGCCGCGTCGAGCTTGCCGCCGAGCATGACGCCGCCGCGGTGTCCGAAGCCGAAGCCCGGACCACCCTTCCATCCACCGGCAAAGCTCGGCGGTACCGGCAACGGGTTGTTGACCAGGTCGGTGATATCGGACTTCGCGGCCGCAGCCATCGCGTCGATCACGGTCTGCACGCCGACGTTCTGCTGCTTCGCGACGTCGGCGATCGTCGTCTTGCCGTCCCGGAGTTTCGTGAGCAGAGCTTCGGTCGAGAGGTTGAGCGCCTTGGCGCCGGCGTCGAGCACATCCTTGCCCGCGCCGATGAACGGCCCGATGTGACCGCGAATGTGCGGAGCCTCGTTCGCCTCGGTCGTCGTCGACGTGGAGCTCGACGAGGTCGAGGCTCCCGACATGCCCGGCACGCCGATCAAGGCGCCCACCACCCCACCCGCCGCGACCGCGGCAACCATCGCCGTACCGGCAACCAACCGACGTCCGATCATGTGTGCTCCCCTTCGGTGTCCTGCGCTGGGTGAAGGATCGACCACGGACCTGGCAACCACCTGGGATCGGCCTGGTCAAGGCATATGACTCCCGAGATCCTCAGGCTCGTCACAGCGTCAACACAGCCATTGATGCGACCATTCTCATGTGGCCGACACCCGAGTCCTCGTCGTCGACGACGAGGCAACCATCACCGACCTGGTCGCAACCGCCCTGCGCTACGAGGGCTTCGACGTGGAAGTCGCCAGCAACGGAACCGATGCGCTCCGATCGGCGGAGACCTTCCGGCCCGATCTCGTCGTGCTCGACGTGATGCTTCCCGACCGCGACGGCTTCGCGGTGGTCAAGCGACTCCGGGCCGACGGCCTCCGCGTGCCCGTCGTGTTCCTCACCGCGCGTGACTCCACCGAGGAGAAGGTGAAGGGGCTGACCGTCGGCGGCGACGACTACGTCACCAAGCCGTTCAGCCTCGAAGAGCTCATCGCGCGGGTCCGGGCCGTGCTCCGCCGGACCGGAAGCGAGAACCGCGTGTCGGCCAAGCTCGAGTTCGCCGACCTCGAGCTCGACGACGACACGCACGAGGTCTGGCGCGGCCCGACTCGTATCGAGTTGACGCCCACCGAGTACAAGCTCCTGCGCTACATGATGCTGAACGCCCGGCGCGCGCTCTCGAAGGCGCAGATCCTCGATCACGTGTGGGAGTACGACTTCGACGGCGACGCCAACGTCGTCGAGACCTACATCAGCTACTTGCGCAAGAAGATCGACAAGCTCGGCCCACCTCTGATCCATACCATCAGGGGCGTGGGATACACACTCCGGACGCCTCCCGAGGGATAGCGCCGGTGACACTGCGCACGCGCCTCTTGCTGGCGCTGGTCGCGCTGACGGCGATAGGCCTTGCGGTTGCGAGCATGGTCACGTATCGCGAGCTCGACTCCTTTCTCACCAAGCGCGTCGACCAACAGCTCACGGCGGCCCGTTCGCCCCAGCTCTTCTTCTCAGAGGTCGCGCTCGGTGGACACGACAACGGACCGGGTGCTCTCCTCCCGCCCGGCACGTGGGCGCAGGTTCGCACGAACGACGGATCGATCGTCGCGACCAATACCGGCTCGCTCCCGAACCAATCCGGACCCCACCTCCCGAAGCAGATCACCACCACCAAGCCCTTCACCGTCAGCGCACCGCACTTCCGCGTTCTCGTCGGGCCGGTGCAGCGGTTCCGGGTCCAAAGCCCAGGTACCTTCCCGCAGTTCGTCAACGGCCGATTGATCGTCGCGATCCCATTGCATGATGTCGACGACACGCTGCATCGCCTGCTGGCGATCGAGCTCATCGTCGCGATCGGCGTGCTGATCGCTCTCGCGGGCTTGGCTTGGTGGGTGGTGCGACTCGGGTTGCGACCGCTCGAGCGCATGGGCGAGACCGCGGGCGCGATCGCGGGCGGCGACCTGTCGCGGCGCGTCGAGCCCGCCGACGAGAAGACAGAAGTGGGCCGGCTCGGCCTCGCGCTCAACTCCATGCTCGGCCAGATCGAAACCGCGTTCGCGGAACGCACCGCGTCGGAGACGCGCCTGCGCCGGTTCGTCGCCGACGCGTCGCACGAGCTGCGCACTCCGCTCACGTCGATCCGCGGCTACGCGGAGCTGTTTCGGCGCGGCGCGAACACCCGGCCCGACGATCTCGCGAAGACCATGCGGCGGATCGAAGAAGCGGCGGCGCGCATGGGCGTGCTCGTCGACGATCTCCTACTCCTCGCCCGTCTGGATCAGGGCCGGCCGCTCGAACAGGGCCCGGTCGACCTGACTCGGCTCGTCGCGGCCGCCGTCGACGACCTGCGCGCGACCTCACCCGATCGGCCCGTGACCTACGAGGCGACCGGCCCGGTCGTCGTCAACGGCGACGAGTTCCGGCTGCGGCAGGTGCTCGCGAACCTGCTCGAGAACGCACGCACGCACACACCGCCCTCGACGCCGGTAGAGGTTCGCGTCACGCAGGCGGGCAACGACGCGATCGTCGAGGTGCGCGACCACGGCCCGGGCATGAGCGAGGAAGACGCGGCGCGCGCGTTCGAACGGTTCTGGCGCTCCGATCCCTCGCGTACACGAACGAGCGGCGGCGCCGGCCTCGGCCTCGCGATCGTCGCTGCGATCACCGAGGCCCACGGCGGTCACGCCGAGGTCGAGACCAAGCCCGGCGAAGGCGCGACCTTCCGCGTATTCATCCCGCTCACCGGGCCACCGCCCGCGACCGATCCCCCGTTCGCAGCGGAAGCGCCGGCACGGGTACAAGATCCGGACTTCGGGCTGCTCCCCGAGGTGCAGCCCGAATCGAGCTAGGGCTCCGGTGCCACCTTCACCACGAGCTTGCCGAGGTGGTCGCCGGAGAAGAGGCGAACGAGCGCCTCAGGCGCGCGGTCCAAGCCGTCGAGCATCTCGATGCGGGCGACGATCTTGCCGGCGGCGAGCCATTCGGCGAGTTGCGCGACCGCGGTTTCGTACTGGTCCCAATGGTCGAGGGTGTTGAAGCCTTCCATGCGAGCGCGCTTGCCCATCAGGTGGCGCAGATTGCGCAGCGGCGGCCGCGCGTCGTCATTGTCGTAGGTGGCGATGTCGCCGCAGAGCACGACTCGTGCGTGCAGCGCGATGCGACGCAGCACCGTGTCGAGCAGCGCGCCGCCCACGTTGTCGAAGAAGATGTCGACGCCTTTCGGCGCGAGCTCCTTGAGCCGCGCGGCAACGTCTTCGGTCTTGTAGTCGATGCACGCGTCGAATCCGAGGTCGTCGACGACCCACGCGCACTTCGCCGCCGAACCGGCGATGCCGATCACGCGGGCACCCTCGAGCTTGGCGATCTGGCCGGCCACGGATCCCACGCTGCTCGCGGCGGCCGACACCAGGAACGTCTCGCCCGGCTGCGGCTTCGCCACTTCGAGCACGCCGACGTACGCCGTGATGCCGATGTGACCGAGCACACCCAGCACATCGGTGAGCTCGACGGCTTCCGCGACCATCGTAATCGGGGGGAACGGGTTCGACTGCACGACGCAGTACCGCTGCCAACCGGTCAAGTGCATGAAGGCGCGTCCGAGCGGGTACTCATCCGAATTGTTGGTCTCGACGACCACACCGACACCGTTCGACCGCACGCACTCACCGATCACCACGCCGGGCATGTAGTTGCCGCGCTCGTCGAGCCACCCGCGAATCGTCGGATCGATCCCGATGTAACGCACTTCGAGCAGAGCTTCGCCCTCGCCGAGCGCGGGCACGTCGGACTCCGCGACCGCGAAGCAGTCTTCGGTCACCGCGCCGACCGGACGACGAGCGAGAACGATCTGACGATTTCGGCGCAGGTTCACGGCACTCACGAAGGCCGGACGATACCCGTGCGCCGGTTGCTTCGCTCTAGCTTGGAGTCGTGATGCCGATACCGATCGAGGTCGACGAGCTCACTCCCGAATGGCTGTCCGACGCGATGGACGCCGAGGTCACCAGCGTGACGGTCCTCGACCGCCATTCGGGTACGACCGGACGCGCGCGCTTGGCGCTGACCGGACATCCATCGATTCCGGCCACCGCGTTCGCCAAGCTCGCGCCGTTCGACGCCGGCCAACGGAAGTTCGTCAACGTGCAGGGGATGGGCGTCGCCGAGGCGCGGTTGTACCGCGATCTGGCGCCCGAGCTGCCGGTCCGAGTACCCAAGGCCTGGTACGCGGAGTTCGAGGGCGACGGAACCGGCGCCGACGATCGCTACATCATGCTGCTCGAAGATCTCCGGGCTTCGGGGTGCCGATTCCCGACGCGGGACGACTCCGACATCGAAGCGCGCGTCTTCGACATCGTCGAGCAGCTCGCGCGCCTGCACGCGCGCTACTGGGAGAGCCCACGCTTCTCGGCCCGGGGCGACCTGGCGTGGGTCGCGCCGCGATCGACCGGCTCGGGCGACGGCGGCGCGTCGATGGTGCGCATGGCAATCGACAATCTCGCCGACCGGCTGCCGGCCGGGTTCGTCGAGTTGGCCGAGCTCTACGTCGCTCGATCCCGCGAGGTGCTCGAGCTCTTCCGCGAGGGTGAGTGCACGCTCGTGCACGGCGATCCGCACCTCGGCAACCTCTTCGTCGACAGCGTCAACGGCGACCGCACCGGATTCCTCGACTGGGCGGTGCTCGCCCGGGCTCCGGGTATCCGCGATGTCGCGTACGTGCTCTCGGCCTCGACGCCCACGGAGATCCGACGCGCCCACGAAGGCGCCCTCCTGTTGCGGTACCGAGAGATTCTCGCCGCGCACGGCATCACGCTCGACGCCGAGACGGCGTGGGAGCAATACCGCCTCTTCACGATCTACGGCTGGTGCGCGGCGACCTGTACCGCTGCAATGGGATCAAAGTGGCAACCCGAGCACATCGGCCTCGGCGGCACGGAACGATCCACGATCGCCGCCGTCGACCTCGACTGCGTCGGCCTCCTGGCGGAGCGCCTGCCCTAGAGGAAGGAGACGACAGCGCAGCGACCGGATGGGAGCGGAGCGTGGAGTCGACCCCTCGGAATAGTCTGCGCTGACTACACGCTCGAAGGAGACACGCATGTCGCTGTACGACACGAAGCTCGCCGCACTCGACGGTACCCCCGATGTGCTCGCCAACGAGAAGGGCAAGGTCACGCTCCTCGTGAACGTCGCCTCGAAGTGCGGCCTCACCCCCCAGTACGAGCAGCTGGAGCAGCTGGAGAAGAAGTACCAGAACCAGGGCTTCGACGTGATCGGCATTCCGTGCAACCAGTTCGGTGAGCAGGAGCCGGGCAGCGCGGAGGAGATCAAGACCTTCTGCAGCACTACCTACGGCGTCTCGTTCCCAATGACCGAGAAGATCGAAGTCAATGGCGACGGCCGGCACCCGCTCTACCAGTCGCTCACGACGACCGCCGATGCGGAAGGTGTCGACGGCGACATCCGCTGGAACTTCGAGAAGTTCCTCGTCGGCCGCGACGGCAACGTGGTCGCGCGCTTCTCGCCGCTGGTGCTTCCCGACGCTCCCGAGGTCGTCGACACGATCGAGAAAGCCCTCGCCGGCTGAACGACTCCGACGACCACTGGGTCGAGTGGCATCGCGCGTACGACCGTGAAGACAGCCGGCTCCGGCGCCGGCTCGCGATCGTACAAGCGCACATTCGCGACGCGCTCGACCGGTGCCCGCCCGGGCCGATCCGCGTCGTCAGCATGTGCGCCGGCCAGGGCCACGACCTGATCGGCGCGCTCAACGGTCACCCACGGGCGTCCGACGTGCGCGCCCGGTTGGTCGAGCTGCATCCGGGCAACTGCGAGCTCGCGCTCGCGGGAGTGCCGCCCGGCGTGGAGGTCCTCTGTGGAGACGCGTCGCTGACGATTTCCTATGCCGGCGCGGTCCCGGCCGAGATCGTGCTCGCGAATGGCGTGTTCGGGAACATCTCCGACGCGGACATCGTCAACACGATCGAGACGCTTCCGGCGCTGTGCGCGCCCGGCGCCACGGTGACGTGGACGCGCCACCGGCGCGAGCCCGATCTGACACCGCAGATCCGTGAGTGGTTCGAAGCGGCCGGCTTCACCGAAGTCGCCTTCGACGGCCCGGAGGGCTTCATCTTCGGCGTCGGCGTGAATCGTCTCACCAAACCGCCGGTGCCGTTCCGCGAGGCGAAGATGTTCGAGTTCCTCGGCTCCGACCAGAACTGGGACCAAGACACGTAATTCCTGGTCGCGCTCGCTGCGGGCGGCGAAACTCCGCCCGCGGACGCTCGCCGCTCCCGCCAGTTCGCTCCGCTCACGGCCGCGTACTTGCGCCGGTTCGGGTTTACGCGACGTCCGGGTGGGCTTGGTGGACTGACCAGGTTCGGTAGAGCTCGGCATAGTGGCCGCCGAGGGCGACCAACTCCTGGTGCGAGCCGAGCTCGGCGAGCCGGCCGTCGTAGACGACACCGATCCGGTTCGCGCGCGCGGCGGTGGAGAGCCGATGGGCGACGACGATCGTCGTGCGTCCGTGCATGAGCTTCTCCATCGCCTGCTCCACGTGGTGCTCGGTGCCGGGATCGAGATTCGAGGTCGCCTCGTCGAGCACGAGCACCGACGGGTCGGCGAGCGCGGCGCGGGCGATCGACACGAGCTGGCGCTCACCGGCCGACAGCCGCGAGCCGCGCTCACGTACTTCGGTCTCCAAGCCGTCGGGGAACGCCCGGAAGCGTTCGAGCAGGCCGAGCACCCGGAGCGCGGTCTCGACCTCTTCGTCGGTCGCTTCGGGTCGGCCGACACGCACGTTCTCCCGCAGGGTTCCCGCGAACAGGAACCCCTCCTGGGGCACAACGACGATCCGCTTGCGCAACGAGTCCATCGTCGCGTCGCGCAGGTCGACCCCGTCGACACGCACCGCGCCGACACTCGGGTCGTAGAAGCGGGCGATGAGCTTGGCCAGCGTCGACTTGCCCGCGCCGGTCGGGCCGACGAGTGCCAATCGCTCCCCCGCCGAGATGTGGAGCGTGACGTCGTGCAGCACCGGATCGTTGGTGCCGTACCCGAACGTAACGGCGTCCACATCGATCTCGCCCTGCCGCGGGAGGTCGATCGCACCGGGCCGTTCCTTGATCGTCGCGGGCGTATCGATCACGCCAAAGATCTTCTGCAATGCCGCGCCGGCCGACTGCACCACGTTGTAGAGCTGGCCCAGCTGGTTGATCGGCTCGAACACTTGCTGGAGGTACAGCACGAACGCGGCAACCACGCCGACTTCGACCACGCCGCGCGACGAGAGCCAGCCGCCGTACCCGACGATCACCGCGGTGGCGGCCACGCCCGCATACTCGACCACGGGGAAGTACCTCGCCGAGATGCGGGTCGTTTCCATGTTGGCTTCGTACTGATCTTCGTTGGTGCGACCGAACCGCTCGGTGAACGAACGGGTGCGACCGTAGGCCTGCACGACGCGCACGCCCTCGAGGCCTTCCTGCAGCGTCGTGAGGTTGGTCGAGATGCTGTCTCGCACTTCGAGATAGGCCTTGTTGGAGACCCGCCGGAACCAGCGGCTCGCGAAGAACAGCGGCGGCACGATGATCAGCACGCCCAGTGCGAGCTCCCACGACAGCACGCTCATGAAGATGACCGCGCCGATGAACAAGAAGATGTTCTGCACGAAGAGCACGAGGCCCTGCGAGATGAGCTCCTGCATCGCGTCGATGTCGGAGGTCATGCGTGCGACGATCTTGCCGGTCTTCTCGGTCTCGAAGTAGTCGAGCGACAGCGACATCAGATGCGAGAACAACCGGTTGCGCATCGTGCGCAGGAAGCTCTCACCGATACGCGCGACGAACAGGATCGCGAGCCGGCCGAGCAGGAGCCCGGCGAGCGCGAGCGCGAGATACACGACCACCGCGAGATTCAGCGCGCCCGCGTCCTTGTTCCGGATTCCGTGGTCGATGCCGTACCTGACCAACAGCGGACCGGCCGACAATGCCGCGGCCTGCGTCATCAGAACGAGCGTCGCGACCGCGATCGCGCGGCGCTGCGGCCGCAACATCGCGAAGAGGCGCTTCAGCACCTTCCCCGCTTCGTCGCGGGAGAGCGTCTCCTCCGGAACCGAGTCGCTCCAGAAGCCACTCACGGGAGGCTCACCGGCTCGGCTTCGTCTTCGACCTTGGCCCGCTTCTCGACGGCCGCGCGCGCGAGCACCTCGCGGTACTCGGCGCTCGACTCGAGCAGGCTTTCGTGCGTCCCGTCGGCGATCACGCGACCGCCGTCGAGCAACACCACGCGATCGGCGAGGGCGATCGTCGCCGGTCGGTGGGCGATGATGATCGTCGTGCGGCCCTCCATCACCTCGGCGAGCGCGGCGCGGATCTCGTGCTCCTTCGACGGGTCGACCGACGAAGTCGCGTCGTCGAGGATGAGAATGCGCGGATCGGCGAGCACCGCCCGCGCAATCGCGATGCGCTGACGTTGACCGCCCGACAGCGAGTAGCCGTGTTCGCCGATGACCGTGTTGTACCCGTCGGGAAGCTCGAGCACGAAGTCGTCGGCGCCGGCGAGCTTGGCCGCGCGCACGATCGCTTCCGTCGACGCTTCGGGATCGGCGAACGCGATGTTCGACCGCACGGTGTCGGAGAACAGGAACGTGTCCTCGAACACGAGGCCGACCGCGCGGCGCACGTCACGCAGGCGCGCCTCGCGCACCTCGGTGCCGTCGACCCGGATGTGACCCGCGTCGACGTCGTAGAACCTCGGGATGAGGCGAGCCACGGTCGACTTGCCCGACGCGGTCGCACCGACGAGCGCGATCGCCTGTCCACCGGGAACCACCAGATCCATCCCGTCGAGCACGCGGCGGCCCGGCGCGTAACCGAACGACACACCCTCGAAGCGGACCTCGCCCGGACCGGCGGGCAGCGGCTTGGCGTGCGGGACGTCTTCGATCGCGGGATCCGTTACGAGCACGTCGTTGATGCGGCCCGCCGCCGCGGCCGAGCGCGGCAACTGCGCGAGCAACATGCCCACCATCCGCAGCGGCCAGATCATCATCAACACGTAGAGGTTCGCGGCGACGATGTCGCCGACGGTGAGGTTCCCGTCGATCACCTGGTGCCCACCGAACCAGAGGATGCCGACCAGACCGAGCGCGGGAAGGAAATCGAGCTGGGGAACGAAATTGGCGCGGAGCTTGGCCTGGTCCATCGAGCGGTCGTAGACGCTGTCGGCCTCCGCCGAGAGCCGCGTGCGCTGCAACCGTTCGACGCCGAAGCCCTTCACGATCCGGATGCCGGTGACACTTTCCTCGACCACGCCGGAGAGGTCCGAGAGCTCCTCCTGGAGCGCGAGGCCGACCGGGAACATCTTGTGGCTGAAGCGGGTGGCCGAGACGTTGAGCAACGGCAGCGCGGCGAGCGCGAAGAACGCCAGTCCGGGGCTGCGCACCAGCAGGATCACCGTGACCGCGGCCATCTGGATCGTGCTCGCGATCGTGAGGGGGATCAGCAACACCACGTTGTTGATCTGCTGGATGTCGGTGTTGGCGTACGCCATCAGCTGCCCGGTCTGGGCCCGGTCGTGGAATGCAAAGTGCAGCGTCTGGAGGTGGGCGACGAGGCGCATGCGCAGATCTCGTTCGACGCGCCACGCCAGGCCGAAGGCGGCGTAGCGCCGGACACCGGTGGAGATCGCCTGGACCGCGCCCACCGCGAGGATCAGGAACATCCAGTTGCGAGCGGAGCTCCAGTCGGACTTGGCAACGCCGTGGTCGACCGCGGCGCCCGCGAGTGAGGGCACGGCCACGCGCGCGACGGCCCAGAGCAACCCGGCCAGGATGCCGAGATACATCATCTTGTTGTTCACGCGAACCACTTCGCGTATCAGCCGCCAGCCGGCCTTCCGCCTCGCGCGTGCATCGTTCACGAGTCCCCCGGGTGTGCGAACCGCGGCACTCGCGTCGACAGACACGTGGTCACCAGACGGTGACGGCCGGGCACCCGGGCGTCAGGCTACCAGCGGGCTGCCAGGACCTTCCGCTCGATTTCGCCCACGCGATTCCATGCGCGGGACGGGCGGCGTCAGCTCTTGGAGGCTGTCTCGAGCCGGTGCCGCTCTTCGGCAACGTGGAGGCAGTCGATGATCTCGTCGCCGACCAGCTCCTCGGTCAGGAGCAGCTGGTCACGCAGCGCCACCACGAGATGCCGGTTGCTGTCGAGCATCGAGTGCACGTCGGCCTTGGCCTGGTCGAGCAGGCGTTCGACGGCGGTCCGGGCGTCCTCGTTGGCGAGCACTTTGCCGACGATCCCCTGAGTGATCGGGCCGGCCTCGATCGCATCGAACGACACCAGCGATCCCGCCATGCCGAACGAGCCGACCATCTGGGCGGCAATGCGGGTCGCGTGCGCCAGGTCGCCGCCCGGGCCCGTTCCCGATTCACCGAAGAACAGCTCTTCGGCCGACATCCCGCCGAACGCGATCTTCATCGAGCCGAGCAGCTCGGAGCGGGTGCGCGTGTAGCGCTCCTCGTTGTCGGAGTGCGCGAGCAGGCCGAGCGCGTCACGGCGCTTGATGATCGAGAGCACCTCGAGCTTGCGGTTCTGGCCGACGAGGTGGGCGACAACCGCGTGGCCCGCTTCGTGGGTCGCGATCGTGCACTTCTCGTCTTCCGTGTACTCGACCGGCTGCTTGAGCCCGATCTCCTCGGTCATCTTCGCCTGTTGCACGTCACGCCAGCCCATGGCGTCACGGCCGTCACGAAGTGCCCACACGAGCGCCTCGTCGAAGAGGTGCTCGATCATCACCGGCGTGTACCCGAAGGTCATGGCGGCGAGCCCGTCACGGCGCTCTTCCTTGTCGAGCTCCGGAACGTGGACCTTCTTGTTGAGGTAGTAGTCGATGATCTCGCGCCGGCCCGACCGGGTCGGGACGTCGAAGTGGATCGAGCGATCGAAGCGGCCCGGCCGCAGCAACGCGGGATCGAGATCGGCGGCGCGGTTGGTCGCACCGATCACGAGGATGTTTGCCGGCACCGGCGGCTTCTTCTGCAAGCGCCGGTGCGCGGGCAGCCAGCGGTTGGCGAAGTCGACGAACTTGCCGCGGATGCGATTCCCGCCGATGGGCGAGTCGAACGACTGGAGCTGGATCAACAGCTCGTTGACGACGCCCGAGATGCCCTCACTGGAGGAGCTCCGGTTGACCTCACCCGCTTCGTAGAGGCTGAGACCGTTGCCGAGCGGCGTCGAACGCATACCGCTGCGGGCGCCGGCGATCGCGTCGATCTCCTCGATGAAGCCGATGGCGCCACCCTCTTCGCGGGCCGCCTTGCGCAGCTCCTTGAAGTAGTTGCGGATCTTGCGGCCGGTCTGGCCGTAGTACATCGACTGGAACGAGGTCGACGAGACGAAAAGGTACGGGACGCCGGCTTCGCGGGCCATGGCCTTGGCCATGTACGTCTTGCCGGTCCCCGGCGGCCCTTCGAACAGGATCGCCTTGCGCGGGTTGCCGCCCATGGTCTCCCGGAACGTCTGATAGCCGAGAAAGAGGTTGAGGGTGTTGACGACCTCGGTACGCACGGGCCCGATGCCGACGACGTCGTTCATCGTGACGTCGATCTCGCTCGGGTCGTAACGAATGTGGGGCGACTTGCCGGCCGACATCATCGGGACGACGAGCACGAGGCCGAGGATCGCGATGAGTCCGACCGGCAGGAGGATCTGCATCTGGTCGGGCGAGAAGCTCGGCGGGCCGAGTTGAATCGGGTTCGACGTCGCGAGGCGGTAGAAGACGAATGCGCCGACGGGCGAGAGCCACGCGAAGAGCTTCCACAGCCGGCGGCGGCGAGTGCGCTCCCGGGTGCGGGCGACGTCTACCTGGGCGCCGCGGACGACCGCGTCGCCCTGGGCCAGCGAGCCGAGATCCATGTCCCCGCCCCGGGCCGAGTCCGAAACGCTGCCCCGGCGGACGCGACGCACGATCGCAACGACGGCAACGAGAGCCACGGCCACGGCCGGCACAACAGCGAATATCACTCGGAACTCCGTTCGGGGCGAGACCTGAACACGGAGCGTAACGAAAGGTCCACGGTTAGGGAAGGGGCGGATGGCCTGTTTTGGCCGGGGCGACGGAGGGGTCACGCCTAGGGTGCGCGCGTGACTCCTGCGATTCCTGCGACTCCTGCGGTCGACTCTCGCGCCGACCGGACCGCGCAGGGAGTCGTCGCGGTGGTGCTCCTTTCGGCGTTCGTCTTCGGCCAGATGTGGGTCGTCCCGGTGCTGGCCGTGCTCGTGGGAGCCGGCGCCGCGTTCGGGCCGGGCGGCAATCCCTTCCTCCGGCTCTTCTCGGGGCTCGTCTCCCCCCGGCTCCCGGCCCCGTCGACCTTCGAGGATCCGGCGACGGTCCGGGCCCAGGACGTGCTGGCCGCGGCCCTGCTCGGCGCCGCGATCCTGGGCCTGCTCATCTCACTGAACGTGGTCGCCTGGATCGTCGCGCTCGTCGAGGCGGGCGTCGCCGCGACCGCCGCGACCACCCACGTTCATATGGGGGTGGCCGTCCGCGACCGCATCCGCCGCCGTTAACTACTGTCGGATTCGCCTCGGAGAGGGCGCTGCGCGCCGCCGAGCGTCGCGACTCCTCGCGCGCTAGCTGCTAGCCGGCCACGTGCACCGCTTGGCCGGCCACGGCGGCGAAGACCACTCCGATCACCAACGTCGCCGCGCCGCTCGCTCCGCTGGGTGAGCCGATCGCGAGCACCGCGAGCGCGCCGAGCACGCCGTTGCGGACGATCGCGGCGGGACCCACCGGAGTGTCGACCGTCGACGACCCGAAGCACAGGCAGGGCACCCGTCGCGCCTGCGCGCGAACGAGCACGACCGTGAACAGCGTGAGCAGGGCCAGCGCGACGACTCCCGGCACCAGGTTCCACCACGCGATCAGCCCGAGCGAGACAACCAACTCCGCGGCGGGCAGCAGCGGTGCCACGATCGGCGCCGCGCGCTCGCTCACCAGCGTCGCAACCTGCTCTCGCACGGCCGCTCGGGCTCGCAACTTGGCGAATCCGGAGAACGCCAGCGCGGTCGCGAGCACTATGCGCGCGGCCATCGCGACCGACGCCTGGTTCAAGGCTTCCTCGGATCAGCTCTCGTAGCGGCCGTACCCGCCGCGGTAGAACAGCAACGGCTTGCCCTCGTGCTGGTAGCCGAGCTCCACGATGCGACCGACGACGATCACGTGATCACCAGCGTCGTGCTTGGCGATGGTCTCGCAGTCGACGAACGCGAGCGCGTCTTCGAGGATCGGTGAACCGGTGCGACCGGGCGTGTACGCGATGCGCGCGAAACGATCGGCGCCCTTCTGCGCGAACAGGCGGCAGACCTCCTCGCCGTCTTCATCGAGGATGTTCGCCGCCCACGTGCCGGACGTCTCGATGCGCGGCCAGGTGGACGACGCCTTCGCGGCGCAGAACAACACGAGCGGCGGTTCGAGCGACACCGACGTGAACGAGTTGGCGGCCATGCCGACGGGCTCGTCGCCGTCGATTGCGGTGACGATGACCACGCCGGTCGCGAAGTGACCGAGGACGGTCCGGTAGGTCGCGTCGTCGGGAGAAAGTGGACCTGGTGCCGACGGGCTCATTGCCCGCCCGGAGCGCGGTGCTCGGCCGGGTGCGCCGCGAGGTGCAGCTGGAGCCCGTCACGAGCGACCGTGACCTCGGGTATGCCCATGCGCGCGCCGAGCTCGACGGCGTCGCTCCCGATGCGATCCATCTCGTCGTCGCCGTGCAACGGGTCGTGATGGAACAGCACGAGGTTGCGGGCACCGGACTCACGCGCGACGTGGAGCGCGTACTCCACGGTGCAGTGACCCCAGTGCCGCTTCGGCTCGTACTCCGAGCTCGTGTGCTGCGCGTCGTGGATGAGCATGTCGACGCTGTCGCACAGTTCGAGCACGCCGGGCGGGATGTAGTCGTCGGCGTCGCTGACAACCGTGCCCGGACCGTGATCGGGGAGGTACGCAATCGAGACGCCGTTCCACTCGACCCGAAACCCGAGTGTCGGCCCGACGTGGCGGACCCAACGCGACCGCACCTTTGCGATCCCTACCGGAAAGTCGTCTTCCGCGGTGTCGTGGAAGCGAATCTCACCCGGCAGATCGGCCGGCCGGATCGGAAAGAAGGGCGGGCGCATCATCTGCGCGAACACCTCGCCGAGCGGACCCTCGGCTTGGCGCGGCCCGTAGATATCGAGGGTGGCGCCCTCCTGGTGCAGCGGGAGGAAGAACGGCAGCCCCTGCATGTGGTCCCAATGCAGGTGCGACAGCAGCGCGGTCCCGTGGAACAAGCCCTCGCAGGTCATCCCGTACGGGCGCAGACCCGTTCCGAGGTCGAAGATGATCGGCGGCTGGTCGGCGGACTCGAGCGCCACACACGACGAGTGCCCGCCGTAGCGAGCGAACTCCGGACCGGAGCATGGAGTCGAGCCGCGCACTCCATGAAACGTGACCGCGACAGCCCCCGACACGGGGCTGACATTAGTCACCACCACCCCGATGACGACAGTAGGAGCCGGGCGGAGCGGTCATAGGATCCCCGAGCACCGGAGGCACGATGACGATCGACACACAGGCGGCTGTACCCAATCCGCACGGCGCCCAAAGCAACGGTGTCATCCGAACGATCGGGCTCACGAAGGTCTTCGCCGGCCGGGCCGGGCCCGTGCGCGCGGTCGAGGGACTCGATCTCACCGTCTACAAGGGTGAGATCTTCGGACTGCTCGGCCCCAACGGCGCCGGCAAGACGACGACGGTCGGGATGCTCACGACCCGCGTGATCCCGACGGCGGGAGAGGCGTGGGTCGGAGGTGTCGACGTGGTCGCGCACCCGGCCGTCGCCAAGAAGAACATCGGTGTAGTTGCCCAGACGAACACGCTCGACCGGGCGCTCGACGTGGCTGAGAACCTCTACTTCCACGGTCGTTACTTCGGCATGAGCGCACGCGAAGCACATCGCAGGACCGACGAGATGCTCGAGAAATTCCGGCTCGCCGACCGGGCCCGGGCCAACGTCGCCGAGCTGTCAGGCGGTATGGCCCAGCGGCTCATGGTCGCCCGGGCGATCATGCACGAACCGGCCGTGCTCTTCCTCGACGAGCCCACGTCGGGCCTCGATCCCCAGAGCCGGCTCGCACTCTGGGACGTGATCGGAGAGCTCCACGGGCAGGGCCAGACGATCGTGCTCACCACGCACTACATGGAGGAAGCCGATCAACTGTGCCGCCGGGTCGCGATCATCGACCACGGCACGCTGCTCGCCCTCGACACGCCGGCCAACCTCAAGGCGACGATCGGGGCCGAGACCGAGATTCGCATTCGCGCGACAGGAGACCTTGCACTCCTCGCGCGTGCGCTCGCGACGATGGACGGCATCGAGAGCACCCGCGTGCTCGACGACACGGTGTTTGCATACGTCCGGCGGGACGGACCGCGCCTGCCGGAGATCCTGGCCTACGCGGAGCGCGCGGGGTGCGCGATCACCGATGTCGCAGTCACGGAGACGACGCTCGAGACGGTCTTCATCCAGCTGACGGGAAGGGACCTCCGCGAATGACGGCGACCGCGACTCGAACCGCTCCCGTCGAGTCGGCGGGCTCGTCGGCGCGTCACGCGTTCGGCGCGCTCCTCCTGCGCGACATCCGCGTGCTCTTCAAGGAGAAGTGGATCTTCATCGGACGGACGGTCATGCAGCCGCTGCTCTTGATCTTCGTGTTCACCTATGTGTTCCCGAAGATCGGCGAAGCGATCGGCAACCGACCCTCCGACTTCGCCACGCTGCTCGTCGGCGGAACGATTGCCAGCGCGATGATCTTCCAGGGCGTGCAAGCCGTCGCGTTGCCGCTCGTGCAGGACTTCGGTTACACGCGTGAGATCGAAGACCGAGTGCTCGCGCCGATGCCGGTGTGGGCGGTCGCGGTGGAGAAGGTCGCAGGCGGCGCGATCCAAGCACTGCTCGCGTCACTCGTGGTGTTCCCGCTCGCGCTCTTCATCCCGGCCAACAAGGTGCATCTGTCGGTGCACTGGCCGTACCTCGTCACGCTGCTCCCGCTCGCCGCGATCATGAGCGCGGCGTTCGGGCTCACGATCGGCACCCGGGTGGAGCCGCGGCAGGTGCCGTTGATCTTCAGCCTGCTCGTGATCCCGATGACGTTCCTCGGCGCGGTGTATTACCCGTGGCGGACGCTCACGCCGTTGCCGTGGCTCAAGGTCGCCGTGCTCATCAACCCGCTCATCTACATGAGCGAAGGGATGCGCGTCGCGCTCACCCACGGCGTGCCGCACATGGCGGTGATCGTGATCTACCTCGCGCTCCTCGCCTTCACCGCGATCTTCCTGAAGCTGGGAATCGACGGCTTCAAGAAGCGCGTCCTCAGCTAACCCGAGATCACTTCGAGGGGCTCGGGCCCGTCGCGCGGGCGTCGTGAACGGCGACGAGCGCGTCGCGGAGCTGGTCGATCCACTCGCCTTCGTGATCGCGCACGAGACGCACGCACCACGCGAGGGCGTCGGAACGGCTGCGCGCGACGCCCGCGCCCACGAGCGTGTCGAGCACCTGGCGCTCGGACATGCGGAGCCGGGTCATCACCGGCACCGCGAGCGTCGTGAACACGCGGCGGTCATCACCGCACACCGCGCCCCACGCGACCTTGCGGCCGGTGCGTTGTTCCGCCTCGTCGGCGATCCGCATGCGCTGCTCGCGGGTGTCCTCGCGGAAACCCTGGATGCGCGCTTCGCGTGCCGTCGCCCGCGACGACTCGTCGGCGTCCTTCGGGTACTCCGGCTCGGGGAGCGTGCCCACCACGAGGATCTCCTCGCGGTCACTCGTCACGTCGGGCGGGCCGGTGAACCAGCCGTCGGGCAACCGCCCGGCGAACCAGCCGGCCAGATCCTGGGGCTTCGTCTGTCGTGTCATTGTTTCATTACATCATTACTTCATTCAGAGCGCAACCTCGGTAACGACTTACTTGCCTCAGCCCTCGTTGGTCTCGTCCTCGGGATACTCGGCCTCCTGGCGGGCCGCGTCGTCAACCTCGGGCGGGCCATCGCCGCGGGGCTCGGCTTCGAGCACCTTCTTCGTCATCGCCGCGGACGCATTGAACTCGGGTTTCTCGTCCTCGTCCCGCTCGTGGGCAGGAGAATCGGGGGGCTTGCGCTCGGTCACGACCTCACGTTACGCGTCGGTGTCATCGCCGCCTACGAATCCCTGCTTCATGCGCATCGGTGACCTCGCCTGCGGAAAAACCCGCAATCGGCAGTTTGTGCCTCATCGCGACCGGGCACCCCCCGAGGGGATCGGGGCCAATGGGGAACGAGTCGAACGGATCGCCGTTCGAGCACACCGCTCGCGTCAGCCAAGCCGTCGGCATCGTCTCGGTGCAGGCCGGCTGCGGCGTCGAGCGTGCGCTCGATCTCATGCGCGCGCGGGCGACGACCGCTCGGGTCACGATGGACGAGCTCGCTACGTTCGTGATCGACGGGTCGACCCGCTTCGACTGAGCGGAGTGAAGCACGCTGCCAGTGCGAGGTCTGGGCCGCTGGCAACGCAATCGTTCCGGACAGGTGCCGGGCCGTGTCGCCGCCTTTCAATAGATGAGGGCAAACGGCGGTAGCGGCACGACTCACCCACCTATGACTCTCATGCCCTCATCGACGTGCGGTCTAACCACAACTCGCGCGCCGTGAGATGAGCCAAGTGAGTCGCCACCCGACTCGGGATGACGACGGGCCGTCATGGTCCTGACAATGGACCCGCCACTCGGGTCGCGTGGCTTACCGCTTCGGCGTGAGGGGTCGATCACTCGGATATCGCATACACACCCGGCACCCACGCAGCGCCAATGCTTCTCGACCGGGGACTCCCGTTCGACGCCGCCGTGCGAGGGCTTGTCATCGAGGTCGGGTTCACCGCCGGCCAGGCCACCCTCGCCGTTACTGCGGCCGCGGCCGAACGGCGGCCGGGGAGACGTGCCGC
This sequence comes from Acidimicrobiia bacterium, assembly GCA_038320885.1. Taxonomy (GTDB): domain Bacteria; phylum Actinomycetota; class Acidimicrobiia; order IMCC26256; family PALSA-610; genus JBBQER01. The sequence goes on along the minus strand of JBBQER010000051.1, from coordinate 5,458 downwards.
GGGCTCCTAGTACGGAGTTGTCCTGCGGAGCGTGGTGCGCAACCGGGTGGCGTAGTCGGCCATCTCTGCTTCACCTTCGTACTTGTGGCGGGGCCAGAAGAAACCTTTGAGACCGTCACCCTTCGTGCGAGGGACGACGTGCACGTGGAGATGCGGAACCGCCTGACTCACGATGTTGTTCTCCGCGACCCACGAACCCTGCGCACCGAGGCCCTCGACCATCGCGGTCGCGCAACGCGCCACCGCGCCGAACAGCGGTTCCAACAGCTCGGTCGGTAAGTCGGGAAGCGTGACGACGTGCAGGCGCGGGATCACGAGCAAGTGCCCTTTGAACACGGGTCGGTGATCGAGGAACGCGACCACGTCGGGCTTGTCGAGCACGACGTGCGACGGTTCGCTCCCGGCTAATACCGCGCAGAAGAGGCAGTCGCCCGCGGCCATGAGCGAGCTCAGCTATTCGGACGGCGATTCGTAGGGACGCTGACGGGGCTTGGCCGCGGCACGCGTCGGCACCATCACCCGGCGGCGGAAGTAGCAGACCTCTTCGCCGCGCTGGTTGAAGCCCCGCGACTCGACCGTCACGACGCCGCGATCGGGCTTGCTCTCCGACGCCTTCTTGTCGAGCACCTTGGTCTCCGCGTAGATGGTGTCGCCGTGGAACGTCGGCTTCTTGTGCTGGAGCGTCTCGACCTCGAGGTTGGCGATGGCAACTCCGCTGACGTCGGCCACCGACATCCCGAGCACGAGGCTGTAGACGAGGTTGCCGACCACGACGTTCTTGCCGAACTGGGTCTGCGTCTCGCCGTACCACGCGTCCGTATGCAGCGGATGGTGGTTCATCGTGATCATGCAGAACAGATGGTCGTCGGCCTCGGTGATGGTCTTGCCGGGCCAGTGCTTGTAGAGGTCGCCGACTTCGAAGTCCTCGAAGTAACGACCGAAGGGACGCTCGTGCACGGTCATGGTGCGAGCGTACCGACCGACTGTGCGAGAGTGCTCAACCAGCGTGTACGTAGCGCGCGGAGACAGTCTGGTACGTGATGGCGCCATCGCTGTGAAGATCGAAGAGCCTTGCAGCGGGTGGCGCTGAAGTCGGCGCGAAGTGCGGTACGCCGCCGTGTGTGAGTTGACGGCAGGTTGACGGAGCACCGAGGAATCGGATGCCGTCTCGGTGGTTGTCGAAGGCGCGGTGCAGATGACCCGAAAGAACCGCCCGGACGCGCTGCTGGCGGTGGAACACGCTCAGTGTCTCAGCCGCGTTGACGATCCGGCAGTACGGATCGTCGCATGTGGATGCGGGCGGGTGATGCATACACACGATCACGTGTTGCTTCGTCTTCGCGAGTGCTTCGTCGAGGGTGGCCAACGTCTCCGCGGTAAGGCGCCCGGCGTCGTGCCCCGGCCATTGCGAGCTCACCAGAAGCATCGCCCAGCTCGGTGACAGCCTCACGAGACGCAGGTCGTCGCTCCCGCCGAGCACCTCGTACATGCCCGCGGGATCGTCGTGATTCCCGGGGACGAAATGCGCCTCGTCAGCCAGGTCTGCGGTGAGGGTGCGGATCCTGCGGTACGCCTCGGTGCTGCCGTCATCGGCAAGGTCGCCGCTCATCACCGCAATATCGGGACGCGCGGGGAACGCATCGACCACTGCGGCCAGGCTCGCCGCGGTGTCTTGACCGAACGGGAGCGGAGCTCCTTCCCCAACCAAGTGCAGGTCACTCAGTTGAGCAAGCCGAATCGCAGGTCGATGGCTCACGCGCTCGCCCTCACGGTCACGGACACCCTCTCTCTCGGTAACCCCCTAGCTACCCGCGAGGGGCCCACACCCAAACCTCGGCACCGATAGTCCGCGTTTGACCGACTCTTCTTCGGCCTACGGGCCGGCCCGCCAGGGGTGGGCGGAGGAGCCGGGTCGCTACTGACCGGCCGCGTCGGCGCGGGCCAGGAGGCCACGCGCGATGACGAGGCGCTGGATCTCGTTGGTGCCTTCGCCGATCAGCATGAGCGGAGCGTCGCGGTAGTAGCGCTCGACGGGAACCTCCGTCGTGTAGCCGACGCCACCATGGATACGCATCGAGTCGGCTGCGATCTCGAACGCGGTCTCGCTCGCGAAGAGCTTGGCCATGCCGGCTTCCACGTCGGCACGTTCGCCTGCCTGTTTGCGTTCCGCCGCGTTGCGGGTGAGCAGACGCGCGGCTTCGAGCTTGGTGGCCATGTCGGCGAGCTTGAGCTGGATCGCCTGGTGCTCGGCGATCGGCTTGCCCATCGTTCGCCGCTCGCGTGCGTAACCCATCGCCGCGTCGAACGCCGCGCGCGCGACGCCGACCGCCCGCGCCGCGATGTTGATGCGCCCGACTTCGAGCGCACCGAGGATGTACCCGAGCCCGCGTCCTTCCTCACCGATGAGCGCGTCGGCGGGAACGCGATGATCGACGTATGACATCTCGACGGTCTCGATGCCCTTGTAGCCGAGCTTGCCGATGTTCCGGCTGACCGTGATGCCACCGCTCGTCGGACCCGGTTCCTTCTCCACGATGAAGCAGCAGATGCCGGCATCGGTGCGCGCGGCCAGCGCGACGATGCCCGCGCGTTCGCCGTTGGTGACCCACATCTTCGTGCCATCGATCACGTACTCGTCGCCGTCACGAGTCGCGCGACACGAGAGATTGCGCGTGTCGCTCCCCGCGTCGGCCTCGGAGAGCGACAGGCAACCCCGGAGCTCGCCCGTCACGAGGCGCGGGAGCCACCGCTGCTTTTGCGCGTCGGTCCCGTGGTGCACGAGCAGGTACGCGGCAATCGTGTGCGTGTTGACGATCCCCGACAGCGACATCCAGCCGTACGCGAGCTCCTCGATCACCCCGATGTAGGTGAGCAGGTCGAGCCCGAGCCCGCCGTACTCCTCCGGCACGGTGATGCCGAACAGGCCCAGCCCCTTCATCTGCTCAACGATGGCCGTGGGGAACTCGTCGGCCCGCTCGAGCTCCGAGGCGACGGGCATCACCTCGCGGGTGACGAAGCGGCGAACGGTCTCGATCAGCTCGCGGCGGATCTCCGGATCGGTCTCAACGGTCATGGCGCGCACGCTACGCGTTCCAGAACCGGGGCCGCGTCGGCGACCGGTACCGTGGTCCGGCCGATGATGAATCACAGCACGCTCCAGGGCTTCAGCCGCGCCGACGCCGTGCGGGGGCGGCGCGTGAACCGGGCAACGCTGCGCCGCGTCCTCACCTGGGTGCGGCCCTACCGGCGGATGCTCACCGGCTTCGTCATTGCGGTTGTCCTCGACGCCATCGTCGTCGTGATCCCGGGCTTGTTGATGAAGGCCCTGATCGACCGCGCGTTGCCGCCGCAGCACCACGATCGCCGCCTCGTGCTGATCCTGGCAACCGCCGCGGTGCTGCTCGCGTTCGCCGATGCGATGCTCTCGCTCATACAGCGCTACTTGTCGTCACGAGTCGGCGAAGGACTCATCTACGACCTGCGCGTCGCGCTGTTCGACCACGTCCAACGCATGCCACTTGCGTTCTTCACGCGCACGCAAACCGGCGCACTCCAATCGCGGCTGAACAACGACGTGATCGGCGCCCAGCAAGCGGTGACGACGACGCTCGGTACTGTCGTGTCGAACGTCATCAACTTGTCGGTCGTGCTCACGATCATGCTCTGGTTGGAGTGGCGGCTCACGCTGCTCACGCTGATCGTGCTGCCGCTGTTCATCTGGCCCGCGCGTCGCATCGGGCCGCGGATGCAGAACCTCACCCGTCAAGGTATGCAGCTCAACGCGGAGATGAACAATCTCACGGTCGAACGATTCAATGTCGCCGGTGCACTTCTCTCCAAGCTCTTCGGGAAGAGCGACGCCGAACGCGATCGTTTCGCGGCCCGCGCCGCGGGCGTGCGTGACATCGGGGTGCGCACCGCGATCTACGGCCGGATCCTGTTCGTCGCGCTCGGGCTCGTCGCCGCGGTCGGCACCGCAGTCGTCTACTACGTCGGCGGCAATCTCGCGATCTCCGGCACGATCTCAGCGGGCACTGTCATCGCGTTCATGCTCTACGTCGGCCAGATGTACCAACCGCTCGCGCAGCTCACGAACTCGCGTGTCGACATCCTCACCGCGCTGGTCTCGTTCGAGCGTGTGTTCGAGGTGCTCGACTTCCCGGCGTCGATCGCCGACCGTCCCGGCGCGGTCGATCTCCCCGAGCCCGAAGGCAGGGTCGAGTTCGAGCACGTGTGGTTCCGCCATCCTCCGGGAGATCAGGTGTCGATCCCCTCGTTGGAAACGCCCGGGACGCCGGGCGGCGAGGAGCCGAGCGAATGGATCCTCCGAGACGTCTCGCTCGTCGTCGAACCGGGTGAGACGGTGGCGCTCGTCGGCCCGTCGGGTGCGGGCAAGACGACGATTGCGATGCTCGTCCCGCGCATGTACGAGGCGAACCAAGGAGCGGTACGCGTCGACGGTCACGACGTGAAGGATCTGACGCTCGAGTCGCTGCACGCAGCGGTGGGTCTCGTTCCGCAGGATCCGCACCTGTTCCACGAGAGCATTCGGGCCAACCTGCTCTTCGCCGAACCGGACGCGACCGAAGCTGATCTCGAGGGTGTGTTGCGCGCCGCGCGCATCTGGGATCTCGTCGCGTCGCTGCCCGATCGGCTCGACACCGTCGTCGGCGAGCGCGGCTACCGCATGTCGGGCGGCGAGAAGCAACGACTCGCCATCGCGCGGCTGCTGCTCAAGGATCCGGCGATCGTGATCCTCGACGAAGCGACTTCGCACCTCGACTCCGAGTCGGAGGTCGCGATCCAACAAGCCTTCGACGAGATCTTGCAGAACCGGACGGCGATCGTGATCGCACACCGGTTGTCGACGATCGTCGACGCGGATCGGATCCTCGTCGTGGACGACGGTCGAATCGTCGAAAGCGGCACGCACAGCCATCTGCTCGCACGCGGAGGCCTGTACTCGGAGTTGTACCGCACGCAAATCGGGCGCGCACCCACCGACGACCGCGAGTCCGCGTAGACATCGTCAACCGCTACGATTCGAAGTCTCCGCGATGACTGACGAGGCCTCCCCCGACACCGACAGCCGTCGCCGACGGCTCGCGACGCGTCAGCGTCGCACGCGAATCGTCGGCGCGGTCGTCATCTGCGCGCTGATCGCGCTCGGCACCGGTACCGCGATGGCGTTGCGGGACAACGACCACACGGCGGCGGCGCCCGCCGACACGCGTGCTCCCTCGAAGCGCGAACAGCCGGCGCCCGATTCCAGCGTCGCGATCACGCGCGCCGTCGGACCGCCGCGCGCCATCAGCCACGACAAGCCACTGCGCCTCTGGATCGGTGGCGACTCCCGCCGACGAGAATGTCCATCATGCGGTGAACCTTCTCGCGGTAGTCGACCTCCCAGTCGTGCACGCCGTCGTTGTTCGAGTCGGACGAGTTGACGATCGACGCG
>JBBQER010000050.1:0-29387 GCA_038320885.1 Acidimicrobiia bacterium | reverse complement strand
GGGTGGGATCAGCGCTGTCGTGTGACGGTCGGATCTACGAGAGCCGGAACGACGCAATGGCTCGGCCCGGCGGCAGAATGTTCGGATGCGGTCCGGAACAGAACGCTTTACGGTCGGTGATCTCTATGAACTGAGTGATCTCGTTGGAGCGGCTTGGACCTCGGCCGCCGAGCGTGATTGGTCGGTAGCGGCCGGAACCGTGGAGTGGTCATGCGCCAGGACCGCCGTCCACGCCATCGACTGCGTCTATGCGCCGGCCTTCTTCCTAGCGTCGAGAAGACAGGACCGATACCCCGAAGTCGGGCTCGACCTCACGCTCGGAGCCGATGCCGAACCCATTCGATTGGTGGAGTCGTTGGAGATCGCCACTCGAATTCTTGCAGCAGTCGTAAGCGACGCCGGACCCGAGGTTCGCGCTGTCATCTTTCGACGGCCTGAGATCCTCACCGCCGCCGCGCAAGACTTCCTTCCGCGAGGTGCGATGGAGCTGATACTGCACACCCACGATGTGTGCACCGGACTACAGGTTCCGTTCGAGCCACGGCCCGAGCTGTGCTATCGGTTGCGCGAACACACGCGCCCATGGCCGATGTGGACCGTCGCTTGGAGCGGCCTGGGCTCCTCCGATGACCCATGGGGCGATCTGCTCGCTGCCTCCGGTCGTCAGCGACAACGCGACCGGTAGTCGCGTCACACAACAGAGCCATCACCGCCAGCGCCAAGAAGCCTCAGGAGACTTTTGCGGACACTGGGGTGCTGCCCCTCGGCTGCGTGTTTGGCGACTACCACGCGTGTGCGGTGCTCGATGACGCCACCACGAAGTGCTGGGGCAGCAACGGATCCGGGCAGTTGGGGTTGGGGAATACGGCGACACGCGGGAACGCGCCCGGTCAGATGGGTGACAGTCTCCCGACCGTCGACTTGGGGACGGGCCGTACCGCGGTCGCCCTCACTGCTGGCAGCGGCCACACGTGCGGGTTGTTGGACGACGCCACGGTGAAGTGCTGGGGCGAGAACAGCAGCGGGCAGTTGGGGTTGGGCGACACTGCGGACCGGGGTGATGGTGCGGGGGAGATGGGTGACAGTCTCCCAGCCGTCAACTTGGGGACGGGCCGTACCGCGATCGCGGTCACCGCCGGCAACCTCCACACGTGTGCGTTGCTCGACGACGCCACCGTGAAGTGCTGGGGCTACAACCCCGAAGGGGAATTGGGCCTTGGGTTCAATGACAACCGTGGTGACGGGCCGGGAGAGATGGGTGACAGTCTTCCCGTCGTGGCGCTGGGGACCGGCCGCACCGTGGACGCACTTGTCTCCGGCGGCGGCTACCACACGTGTGCGCTGCTCGACGACGCGACCTTGAAGTGCTGGGGCTACAACGCCGACGGGCAGTTGGGCTTGGGTGACGCGGCGCACCGAGGCAATAACTCGGGAGAGATGGGTGACAGTCTCTCGGCCGTCGACTTGGGGGCGGGCCGCCGCGCGGTCACCGTCACCGCCGGCCACTTCCATACGTGTGCCGTGCTCGACGACGCCACCACGAAGTGCTGGGGCTACAACTTCTCCGGCGAGTTGGGGTTGGGTGACACCGCCTCGCGAGGTGACGGGCCGGGCGAGATGGGTGACAGTCTCCCGGTCGTCTCGCTGGGAACGGGCCGCACCGCGGTTGCGCTCACCGGTGGCCGCAACCACACGTGCGCGGTGCTCGACAACGCCACGGTGAAGTGTTGGGGCCGCAATGCCGAAGGGGAAGTGGGCGTGGGGAACACCGGGTCTTGGGGAGATGAGGCGGGGGAGATGGGTGACAGTCTCCCGGCCGTCGACCTCGGCACGGGCCGCACCGCCGTCGCGATCGACGCCGGCAACCCATTCACATGCGTGGTGCTCGACCACGCGCGGGTGAAGTGCTGGGGTCAGGGCTCCATTCTGGGTTTGGGGGACACTGCCGCGCGCGGCGACGCACCGGGCGAGATGGGTGACAATCTCCCGACGTTGGCGTTCGGTGGTCCGTTGGGTGGTGCTCCGCCGCGGGCCGCGTTGGTGCACCTGGCCCCGGGCTCGTACCAGTTCCGCGTCGTGGCGCTGAACTCGGTAGGTGAGAGCGCCCCGGGCGCGGCGTCCGCACCGATCACCGTCACCCGTGCCCCGGGCCTCCCGTTGGGAGTTGCGGGGGCCGCGGGCGACGGCCAGGCCGCGGTGAGCTGGACGCCGCCGGTGAGTAACGGCGGTTCGGCGATCACGGACTACGAGGTGAGTGTCTATAACAGTTCGGGTGGCGCCCCGACGGGTGTGACGGGCGCGACGTCGCGGCTGGTGGGCTCCGCCGCGTCGAGCTACCCGTTCACGGGTTTGTCGAACGGCACTGCGTACACATTCCGGGTCGCGGCGCTGAACGCAGCCTGGGGGAGCGGCGCGGCGTCGGCGCCGTCGCCCGCGGTGATCGTGGGTTCGCCCGTGCCGCCGACGAACGTCGTCGCCAAGTCGGGTTCGACGACCGTCGCGACCGGTCCGCTGACGGTGACGTTCACGATTGGTGCCGACAACGGTGCCGCGATCACGAGCCAGACGGCGACGTGCGTGTCGAGCAACGGCGGCGCGACCAAGACCGGGATGCACGTCGGTGCGGCCGCGGCGCCGATCACCGTTGCTGCGACGACGACCGGGAAGACCTACACGTGCACGGTCACGGCGACCAACGCGCGGGGCGCGGGTCTCGCGTCGGCGCCGTCGCTGCCGGTGATCGTGGGTTCACCCGTGCCGCCCACGAGCGTGAAGGCGGTCTCGGGTACGGCGAACGCGTTGACGGGTTCGTTGGTCGTGTCGTTCACGATCGGTGCGAACAACGGCGCCGCGATTACGAGTCAGACGGCGACGTGTACGTCGTCGAACGGTGGCGCGACCAAGACCGGGACGCACGTCGGTGCCGGCGCGGCTGCGATCACGGTCGCCACGGTGACCTACACGTGCACCGTCAACGCAACCAACGCCCGCGGGGCGGGTCTCGCGTCGGCGCCGTCGCTGCCGGTCATCGTGGGTTCGCCGAAGGCGCCGACGGCCGTGAAGGCGGTCTCGGGTACGGCGAACGCGTTGACGGGTTCGTTGGTCGTGTCGTTCACGATCGGCGTGAACAACGGCGCCGCGATTACGAGTCAGACGGCGACGTGTACGTCGTCGAACGGTGGCGCGACCAAGACTGGGACGCACGTCGGTGCCGGCGCGGCTGCGATCACGGTTGCTGCGGTGACGACCGCGAAGACCTACACGTGCACGGTCAGAGCCAACAACGCTCTTGGCGCCGGCCTTGCATCGGCACCGTCGGTCGCCGTGATCGTGGGTTCGCCCGCGGTGCCGACCGGGGTGAGCGCGGTACATTTCGCGGCCGGTCAGATCAAGGTGACGTTCACGCCCGGAGCGAACAACGGCAGCACCACGACGAGCTACAGCGCGACGTGCACTTCGAGCAACGGCGGTGTCGCAGGGTCGAAGACCGGAGCCGCGAGCCCGCTCACGGTTACGACCCTCACTGTGGGCAAGACCTACACGTGCAAGGTCAAGGGGACCAACGCTCGGGGCGCCGGACTGCTATCGGCTCCGTCGGGAGCGGCGACTGCATAGCGGTAAGGCGGGTGAGTCGCGGCCCGTTGCGGGCTAGCCTCCGTGCACTATCCGACGTCTCCCGGGGAGAGGTTCGTCAGGCATGAGTGAGGCCGTCACCGCAACAGTGCTCTTCACCGATCTCGTCGGCTCGACCGCGCTCGCGTCGCGCGTCGGTCCCGACGTCGCCGAAGAGCTTCGGTCCGCTCACTTCGGCCTTCTCCGCGGTGCGATCTCCGAGACCGCTGGCACAGAGGTGAAGAATCTCGGCGACGGCCTGATGGCCGCGTTCACGAGTCCGAGTCGGGCGGTGGAGTGCGCGGTCGCCATGCAGCAGGCGATCGAGCGTCACAACCGGCGCGGCGGTGAGTCGTTTGGTGTCCGCATTGGATTGAGCTCGGGTGAATGCATCGAAGAGGATGGCGACTACTTCGGCGAGCCTGTGGTTGAAGCCGCACGTCTCTGCGCGGTGGCTGAACCGGGTCAGATCCTCATCACTGAGCTCCTCCGCATGATGGTCGGTCGGCATGTCGCGCATCCATTGGTCGCGCTCGGACCGCGCGAGCTCAAGGGTCTTCCCGACCCCGTCGACGTCGTCGAGGTCGTTTGGGAGCCCGACACCGCAAACAGCCGAGTCATGCCATTGCCGGCACGGATCGGAGCGGCGCAGACCTCCGACTTCGTAGGCAGGTCAGCGGAGCTCGCCCAGCTCGCCGAGGCCTTGAAGCATGCGGAAGAGAGCGCGCGTCGGCGGGTGTCGTTCCTGGTCGGTGAGGCGGGGATCGGGAAGACGACACTGCTGGCGAGGTTCGTGTGCGACGCTCACAGCTCGGGCGCGCTGGTGCTCTACGGCCGTTGCGACGAAGACCTGTCGGTTCCGTATCAGCCGTGGGTCGAGGCCCTCACCGATCTCGTCTTGCATGCATCCGACGAATTGCTCGATGCGCACGTGCGAGAACGTGGCGACGACCTCGCCGCGCTCGTCCCGGCCCTTGCCACGCGGATTCCAGACCTGCCCGCGGGGCGCTCCTCGGACCCCGAGACGGAGCGGCACTTGCTGTTCGGCGCGGTCGTCGATCTCCTCGTGCGCGCATCGGACGAGGCGCCCGTGGTGTTGGTTCTCGACGATCTGCACTGGTCCGACCGCCCGACCCTGCAGCTGCTGCGCCACGTAGCCGGCGCGGTCGTGCCGTTGAGGCTACTGGTGCTGGGCACGTTTCGCGACGGCGACATCGGCGCCGGCCATCCGCTCACCGATCTTCTCGCGGCGCTACATCGAGAAGAAGGCGTGGAGCGCATCGCTCTCCAGGGTCTCGATGATCTCGAGTTGCTCGCGCTCATGGAGTCCGCCGCCGGACACGAAATGGACGACGAGGGCATCGTCCTTCGCGACGGCCTGCGCGTGGAGACGAATGGGAATCCATTCTTCGCGCTCGAGATCTTGCGGCATCTCGCCGAGACCGGTGCGATCGTTCAGGGTGACGACGGGCGGTGGTCTGCGAACGTCGACCTGCGTGCCCAGGGCTTGCCGATCAGCGTTCGCGAGGTCGTCGGACGGAGAATCGAACGGCTTGCGCCGGACGCAACGCGAGTGTTGTCCGCAGCCGCGATCATCGGTCGAGACTTCGACCTGAGACTGCTCGCGGAGGTCACCGAGTCGAGCGAGGACGACCTGCTCGACCTGCTCGACCAGGCCGAGCAGGCGGCGATCGTCATGGAGGCGCCTGGTGGGGCCGATCGATACACCTTCGTGCACGCCCTGATCCAGCGGGCGCTGTACGACGACCTGTCCGCAGCTCGGAGGCGGCGGCTCCATCGACGGGTTGCCGAGGCAATCGAGTCTGTTGTGAGCGATCCCGCCGAGCGGGTCGCCGAGCTCGCGCGTCATTGGTACGCGGCGACCGAACCGGTAGACGTCCGCAAGGCGTACCAGTACTCGCTCGCGGCCGGCGATCAGGCGCTCGCGCGTCTTGCGCCGGACGAGGCGGTCCGCTGGTTCACGCAAGCGCTCGAGCTCGTCGACCGCGTCGATCTCGAGTCCGACGCCGGGCATTGCGACGTGCTGACCCGACTCGGCGGCGCGCAGCGCCTCGCCGGCGACGCCGGCTTCCGCGAAACGCTGCTCGACGCAGCCCATCGCGCGGCGCGACTCGGCGACACCGGTCGGCTCGTCGCTGCCGCGCTCGGCAATAGCCGCGGATTCTTCAGCAGCGTGGGAGACGTTGACCACGATCGGGTTGAAGTTCTCAACGCCGCGCTTCGTGCCGTCAGCGACACCACTCCGGGCCTGCGCGCCCGTCTTCTGGCGCAGATGAGCACGGAGACGATGTACACCGCCGACGTCGATACCCCAACGCTGCTCGACGAAGCGCTGCGGCTCGCCCGCGAATCGCGCGACGACGCGGCGCTGTTCGCTGCGCTGCACGCGCTTCACGACTACCAAGTGCCTCACAACCTCGCGCTCCGCCTCGACACGGCCGAGTATTCGGCACTTGTTGCGCGTGGCGATCCGGCTTGGAGCGGCTGGGCTGCCGCCGACATGGCGCAGGGCGCGATGGAGACAGGAGATGTCGACGGGTATCGCCGGGAGTGCGAGGAGATAGCGCGGGTCGCGGCCGACGTCGGAGACCCCAGCTTGCGTTGGCTCGCAGCGTTGTACGCCCACGCCGTCCCGCAGCTACGCGGAGATCTCGAGGAAGCCGAGCGGCTCGCGGAGGTCGCCCTCCAACTCGGTCTCGACGGCGCCCAGCCCGATGCCTTCGAAGGCTATGCGGGCCAGCTCCTGGAGCTGCGACTCATCCAGGGGCGCGCGGGCGAGATCGTCGATCTCGTCGCGGAGACGGCCGACGAGAATCCCGGTGTTCCGACGTTCCGCGCGGCACTCGCCGCGTGTCTCGGTGAGCTTGATCGCACGGATGAGGCACGAGCAATCCTCGACGACTTCGTCGAAGCGGATCTTGACCAGCTTCTGGTCGACCCACAATGGCTCGCCTGCCTCACCTACCTCGCGCAAGCCTGCAGCGACTGCGACCACCGCGATGCCGCCGCACAACTCGAGGCCCTACTGGCACCATTCCGAAACCAATACGTGTGGGCGGCAGTGATGATGATCGGACCGGTCGCCACTGCGCTCGCGGGCGTCGAGACGGTGCTCGAGAGATGGGACGACGTCGACGCCACGTTCGCCGACGCACTTGCCCGGAGCGAACGATTGGGTTCGCCGTACTGGACCGCGTTTACACAACATGCCTGGGCCCACATGCTGTGCCGCCGCAATCGCGATGGTGACACCGAACGTGCTCAGACCCTGCTCCGGGCCGCGCTTGACGGCGCAACGCAACACGGGTTCGCCACCATCCAACGCCGCGCCACCCTCTTGCTCGGCAGCTGACGAAAGCTGCCCGGCGGGTCCTGGGGGTCAAGAGGTCGCATTGAGATACGTTGGCGTAGCCGTAGGTGCAGGATGCGCCACTCGCAAGCATGCCCTAGCCGTCGTTAGTGCAGTTCGGTCCGATGAAGTGAACGGTGCCGGTGTTCCCGACTCGCACAACCGATTCCTCCGCGCCACGCGACTCCGCGTGCCCCTGTGTTGACCTCCGAAACGTCCTGGGGGTCAAGAGGTCCCGGGTTCGAAATCCCGGTAGCCCGACTCTCGAAACCTCATCGTGAGCGAACCGGTTGGACGTCAGACGCCGCGAGGCGCGGCAACGTTGACGTGCGAACGGCTCGTGTCGGGTAGTGCGATCGCGCACGAGCTCGCGTCAGCGCCATTCGAGGAGGTGACTGTCGGCTGGGAGCGCGACGAGCCGCGCGGCGTCGCCCTTGGGTGAGACTGTGAATAGCGCGTCCTCGCCGTGACCGGTCGAGATGAAGGCGATCCCCGATGCGCTTGGCGCGACCACGACATCGTGGCTTACGCGGTCGGTGTCGGGAAGAATCGGCACGACCGTGATGCCGGAGAGGTTCGCCGACGTCGTCACGAGCGCGAGACCGACACCCCCGGAGCTGCCGACGCACGTGCACACAAAGCGCTGGTCGTCGAGCCATGCGAGGTCCGTCCCGGCACTCCACTTCTGGCCGCCGAAGTCGCGACCATCGGCGGGGAGTTCGATGATCTTGCGATGCCACTCCGGAGGAAGAAACACGCTGATTCCCGCTGCATCGACCTGCGCGGCGACACCGCCCGTTGGGTTCGGCACAGGCGCGCAGTTGCAGAAGGCCGCCGGCGGGTAGCCGACGGGAGGCTTCGCGACGATCAGCGCCGCCTTTGCTGTGAGCGTCGGAACCGAGGTGGTGTTTACGAGATCCTGCTGGACGTTGTCGAGGCGTACCGTCGCAGTGAGGGTCGATGGGTCGACTGAGATAAGCCTGAAGTCTGTACCGCTCGAACCTTCAGACTCTCCGAACCAGATCTGGCCGTCGGGGCCGAACTGGGCGGGGCCATCGTGCAACACCGGCGCAAGCGCGCCTTTGACCGCGCCCGCGCGCAGGTCGGTGAATTTGCCCGAGCCGAGGTCGAGAATGCCCGCGTGTTCCGAGTTGTCGGCCAAGTGCGCGCTCGCCACGACATGTCCGTAACCCGCATCGAGTGCGTTGCGCTGTGGCGATTGGCCGCATAGCGCGAGGCTCAGCGGATCGCCGAAGACGACCGGATTCGCAGAGCGCCCGAACGGCGTGCGAAATGCCCTACTCGCGACGACGTGCCCGTCACGAGGATCGCGCACGTCGACCTGGTAGACGTGCTCGTCGTTACCCGCGCTGTCCTGATCGCTCGTGCAGCGGGCGATGAAGATCCCGTGCGCGTGTGCCAGGTCACTTGATGCGCCGCTCGGCGTCGTCGAACCCGATCCCGAGGCGGGACGGCTCGTCGTCGACTCGTTGGAGCGGCCGGGACCCGCGGACGCCTTGGGGCCGCTACCGCCGCCACCGCATCCCGCGAGGAGGCCCGCGAGAGCCAACCCGGCGACCGCTGCCGTTCGGCCCTTCCCTACGATCCCATGAGTCATCCTTGGCATGTCTCCTCCTTCGCGTGCGAGCGTGTCTCTTCGACCACATGGTGAGCGAGAAACCAGGTTCTCACCATGGGCGCATCTACCCCTTGTGGGTGGGCAGTCTTGCCCAGGCGCACGACGAAGAAGACTGCCAGCACGACTGCCGCCAAATGAGACCGCCGATGCAAAAGTGGAAGGCATGCCGAAGGAACCTCGCGTCGTGGCGTCCGGTCGTGCACCTAGCATTGTCCACCTACGACGACGGAGGCCGCCCGTGGGGCACCTCGAGGGTTACACCGCGCGGGGTCGCCAGCTCTTTCCGCTCAACGGCGATCGCCTCACGCTCGGTCGTGCCGCCGACGCCGACGTGCACCTGGGAGGCGACGAAAAGGTCTCGCGTCTGCACGCACTGCTCGAGCGCCTCGACGGCGGTTGGCGGCTCTCTGATCTCGGGAGCCGCAACGGCACGTTCGTCAACGATCACCGCGTGCACGAACCGGTCGCGCTGCGGCCGGGCGACGAGATGCGCGTCGGTGCGTGGCGCCTCACATTTGTCGACGCGGAGCACGAGGCCGACGGCACGCTGCTCGACGGCGACTCGACCAACAGGCCGCTGCCGAACGCGCGGCCCGGTCTCGAGCTGTCGCCTCGCGAGCGGGAGGTCCTTGCCCTGCTGGCGGGCGGTGACACCGACGAGCAGATCGCCGAAGCGCTGTTCATTTCGGTAGCGACAGTCCGGTCGCACCTCGACCGCATTCGCGACAAGACGGGCTGCCGGCGCCGACCCGAGCTGACGCGACTCGCGGTCGAGCACGGGATCGTTCCGCCGGCGCGTGGCGAGGCACGCTGAGCTCGTATTCAGTCGCGCCGACGGGATCAATGAAAGTGCGCGAGTACGTAGCCGGTAAGCGACGCGAGCGCGAGGGCGAGGGCGCCGAATGCCAAGCGCCGGCGACGGTGACCGCGGAACACCGGCGGCCGCGCACGCGGCAGTTCGAGCCGTGCCTTGGTGTGTTCGGTATGGGTCTCCGCTTCGCTGTCGCCGGTGAGGTCGAGACCGTGGATCGCGGTGCGCGTGGCGTGATCGGCGGCGGCCGTGAGCTGCTCGCTCCCGCGCCCACGCCACTCGATGCCTGCCGCGGCGGCCGCGTCGGCGATCGACTGCCACCAGGCCGCGGCGGTCGGCGGGCGCGCGCCGGGTTGCTTGGCGAGGCCGGCTACCAGCGCGGCGGCCATCGGGCCCTCGAGGGCGGCGTCGAGCGCGGCCGGATCGGGCGGCGGACGGTGGCGATGCGCATCGAGAAGGGCAAGGACGTCATCGTCATCGAACGGCACGCGGCCGACGACGAGCTCGTAGGCGACGACCGCCAGGCTGTAGATGTCGCATGCCCGCCCTGCCGGCCGGGCGTCGAGCAGCTCGGGCGCGAGGTAGCGCGGCGTGCCGAGCACCGTCCCGGTGTCGGTGCGCAGGCCGCCGCCGAGGCGCGCGTGCTGCGAGTCGGCGAGGAAACGTGCGATGCCGAAGTCGACGAGCCGGCATCGACCTTGCGGGTCGACGAGGACGTTCGCGGGTTTGACATCACGGTGCACGATGCCGCGGTGGTGGACCGCGTCGAGTGCGTTCGCGAGCTGCGCGAGGGCACTCAGCGCCGCCGGGCGCGTCAGCGGCCGAAGCGCACCGAGCGTCACGCCGGGTACGTGCTCCATGGCGAGCCACAGGTCGGCACCGTCGTCGACGACCTCGACGATGCGCACTACACCGATATGGTCGATGGCGGCGAGCGCCGCAGCCTCGCGCCGTAGCCGCGACGCCGCGCGCACGTCGGCGTTGCCTTCCGCGAGGTGCTTCAACGCGACAGTGGTGCCGTCGTCGGATCGCCGCGCGAGGTACACGACGCCGGCGGCACCCCGACCCAGCGGACGAAGCAGCTCGTAGCCGCTGATCATTGCCTGCACCGGCGGTACTTGAACGCCGCCACGATCGAATGCTAGACCTCCGCCGCCTGGTTTTCGAACAGTTGCGGGGGCGACGATGCCCAGGCTCGGCCAATACGAGCTGCGCTCGGTCCTCGGCCGCGGCGCGACGGGCGTCGTCTACGAAGCGCGCAGCGATACGGGCGAGCGCGTGGCCGTCAAGCTGATCGACGCCGGCTTCGTACGGGACGAGGCGGCGCACGACCGGCTGCGTCGTGAGGCGACGATCCTGTGCGCGCTGCGCGACGACCACCTCGTGCGCGTCGTCGAGTTCGTCGACTCCGAGGCCGAGCCGTATCTCGTCGTCGAGTACGTCGACGGCGCGTCGCTGCGCGCGGTACTCGGCCAGACGTCGCGGCTCGCGCCAGCCGACCTGATCGAGATCATGGACGATCTCCTCGTGGGGCTTGGGGTGGCGCATGACCACGGGGTCATTCATCGCGACGTCAAGCCTGAGAACGTGCTCGTCGACCGGCACGGCATGGCGAAGCTTGCTGACTTCGGCCTTGCGCTGTCACGCCGCGACGCTTCGACGCCCTTCCGCGCCGGCGAGGGCACACCGGCGTACATGAGCCCCGAGCAGGTGCGCGGCGAGTCGCTCGACGCGCGCAGCGACCTCTACGGCGCCGGTTGCGTGCTGCACGAGCTGCTCACCGGCGGGCCACCCTTTGTGCGCGACAGCGCCTTCGCGGTGATGGAGGCGCACACCGCGGCCGAGGTTCCGCCGATGGCGGATGTACCGGACGCGCTCACCGCCGTCACCCAGCGAGCACTGCAGAAGGATCCGGCGCAGCGCTTCGACGACGCCAACGCGTTCCGCGCGGCACTTGACGCGGCGGCGACCCGTAGCTACGCGCCGGCGGTGCTCGCCGCGGGCGGCGCGTTGAGCGGAATAGTTGCCGGCCTTGCGTCCCAGACTCGGAGCCCGAAACCGAGCTTCGCGCGGCGGCTCGTTCGCCGTGTGCTCAGCCGGCCTCGCCTCGCACCGGCACTCGCTATTGCGGCGAGCGCGGTGGTCGTTGCCGGCGTCGCGACGATCGCGCTCACGCGCCACTCGGCCGCCGCCGGCTGGAAGCCTGTGCTCGCCGCGTCCGCACCGGTGCGAGGCGTCACCTGCGTCCGGTCGGCGTGCTACGCGGTCGGCGGCACCGACGGCGCCGACACCGTCGGCGTCGCGGCAACGAGCACCGACGGCGGGCGCAGCTGGCAGCCGTCGCGATTGCCCGCCGGGACCGGCATCCTGCGTCACATCAGCTGTGCGTCGAGAACGCGCTGCGTCGCGGTCGGGGGTGTCTTCGGCGTCCGGGGGCGGCCGCCGGGCGAGATCGTCACCACCGTCGATGGCGGCGCCCACTGGCAGCGCAATGTGGTGAGTGGCGAACTGTCGAGCGTCGCGTGCGTGGCGATGCGCTGCTCAGCTGTGGGTGGCGGCATCTTCACGAGCGCCGACGGAGGTCGTAGCTGGGCCGCGCAGAACTCGACCGTGTGTCTCGACGGTTCGTCGTCGACGCCGCCGCGCCGTGGTGGGCTCGGATGCCTGGCGATCGGATACTTCTTCACGACGCACCTCGTCGACCCCCGGCACGGCTTAGCAGCCGGCTTCAATCAGTGCGGCGGCTTTGGGGTAACCGAGTGCCCCGGCGGGATTGCTCGGACCGACGACGGCGGCCGGCACTGGTCGCTCCTCGCGTCGAGCGAACGCGGCAATGTCGGCGATCTCCCTGCCGTCGATGCAGTGACTTGTGTCGATCGCCTCCATTGCCGCGCGCTCGCTTCGACGTTCGCGACGAGCGAGCTCCTCTCCACCGACGATGGCGGCGCGCACTGGAAGGTGTCGAGCACACCACTGCCGCAAGCCACAGATCTGTCGTGCCGGGACGCGACGCATTGTGTGGCGACTGGGTTCGACACCAGCCGGTTGCACCGACCATGGCTCGCGAGCTTCGCGAACGGCACATGGCGGCGCGAGACCTTGCCATCCGGCGTGACCGGCGTGAGCCAGCTCGCCTGCACCGGGTCAAGATGTTGGATCGCGGCTACGACGACCGCGCCCGGCGGTCGACCCGACGGAGCCGTGCTCATCGGCGCGCCGACGCCTTGATCGCGCGGCGTCCCCGCCCGGTTGTGGTGGCGGAGACGGCGCGCGCTACGGGCTGTGCGAGGAACCTCAGCAGCCGGAGGTGAGGGCCGGTCCGGTGACGAGCACTTTGAGGGGGGAAATGACCCCGTCGGGCTGGATATCGATACGAAGGTAGGTGCAGTAGTAAACGGGGAAGCTCGCCATCGGCGGCCTGCTCGTGATCGACTGGTTGAGCCAGTCCTCGTTGACGCCGCTGCTCATCGTGTAGGTGCCCTGCCGGGATTCGCCGCAGCTCCGGCCGACGAGGACAGCGGAGCCCTCGACCCAGCAGCGTGCCTTGACCGCCGACGAAGACAGCACGCCGGCGTGCGCGCCGTTGTGCCAGACGGTCGTGTCGAGGCATGTGTGGATGCTGCCGAAGACGTTGCTCCAGGACGTGCAGTTTGGCATCGACGTCGTGGTCCCGCCCGTGCGGCTGGACCACGTGGCGACGGCCGCGCCGCCGACATTGGTGTAGAGCACGACGTTGCCGTCGTTTTGCATGACCGCGTAGGCGCCCGGGTGACCTCCGAAGTCGGTCCACCACAAGGCGGTGCCGCGCTTCGAGTACACCACGAGGTTCCCGGCCTTCTGCATTACGGCGCGAGCGCCCGAGTTGCCGGCCGTCCCCGAGCTCCACACCGCTTCGCTCTCCCCGTACACCGCCATGTCGAGGTAGGCGACAAGATTGCCGTTGGACCGCATGACGAGCTTGAACGCGCCGCTCGTCGAGGTGACCGTCTGGCCGGACTCGAGCGCCTCGCCGGACGCGAGGATCCCGTCGGGACTCGCGCTCGCCGGCGCTGCCGGGAGGACCGCGCTCATCGCCGCGGCGGCCACGACGACCATTGAGGCGGAGGCGACGCGGCGCATCTTGGTGGGTCGGAACAGGTTCATTGTTCACTCCTCTTGGTGTGGGTCTGACGTTCGCACCACAATCACCCCATGCGGCCGGTGCCGGTATCGGCGCAACTGCCCCTTCGGTGTGGTCACCCTGACCCACAACGTCGGCTGCGTCCCGGCCGGCCCGCGCCCGGGGGTCAGCGCCGTGCACGTTGCAGCCGGCCAGATCAAAGTGACCTTCACGCCCGGCGCGAACAACGGCACCTCTACGACGACGTGCACGTCGAGCTTCGACGGTGTCGCGAGGTCGAAGGGAGGGCCGCGAGCCTGCTCACGGTTACCGGGCCCCACCGGCGGTAAGAGCTACACGTGCACCGTCGGAGGCACCGACGCTCGCGACACTCGGCCTGTCTCGGCCCCATCAGGCGCGGTGACCACGTAGCAGTTAGGGGGTGGTGGGTCGAGGCGCGTCATAGCAAGTTCGAACAGAGGCACCAAGAATCCAACCAAGAAATTCGCCGCGTCGTGGAGTCGCGTGGAGTTCCAACTGGGCCGCCGAGACCCACGCGACCTGCGACAACGGGTCTGCACGGGACCGTGTGCGTCCAGGCGCTGACCTTTTCGGCGTCGCTACACGTCAGTTGCATTCTCGTTTGCTCCGGTGCCTTCGCGGCCCGCCTTCGCGATCAAGGGTTGCCAGCGCGGGCCCCAAGGACCGCAATGCTTCGAGCAACGCGGCGTAGTCGTATCAAGCGCCGTCGAAGCCGCATACCTCGCAGCGCTCGTGCTCGATCACGGCAAACTCCGACGGCGCGGCTCAGACTCGGAGAGGCATTCGCTGCGTTCGTTGCGTTCGACCTCACGCGCGGCGACGACAAGGCCTGCCTCCCAAACCGGCGCGCGCGGCCACTACTCGGCCGGTTGACGGTCGCGATGTCAGCTCCGCTCCTCACCAGCACCCAGGAGATGACGGAGTTCGAATTCCACAATTCTCCGGTCTCGAGATGCCGCCAAGAATCGCACCAAGAAACTCGCCGCGTCGTGGAGTTGCGTGGAGTTCCAACTGCACCGCCGAGACGCACGTGACCTGCGAGAACGGGTCTACACGCGACTCGTCGGGTCTGAGCGTTGACGCGGTAACTCTCCTGGGGGTCAAGAGGTCCCGGGTTCGAATCCCGGCAGCCCGACTCAAAGACTGACGTCTGCCCCATTTTGCGGTGTGCCTCGCAGTTCCGGCGTGAGGTGGTGGGGAGAGCCAGGCGAAGAGGACCGTTGCCGAGGGCCTCGACCGTGCGAGCCGGTGGCCGCGAGGCCTGGCGATTGGTCGAAGGCATCCCGGCTGATGATTGGTTCGTGCGACTCCGAGTCAGCTTATTGCAGTCAGGCACCGACGATTGCGCCGCCCGTCGCGATCGCTACGCGGTTTGGATAGCGGCGGCTGTTGCGAGTCCGAGTTCCTCGATCGCTGTCTCGCGCATCTTGAACTTCTGGACTTTGCCGGTGACGGTCATGGGGAACTCGGAGGTGATCTTCCAGTAGCGCGGCACCTTGAAGTGGGCGAGGTGTTCTCGACAGAACGCGCGTAGTTCCTCCTCTGTCGCGTCGGCCCCTTCGCGGAACGTCACCCAGGCCATGAGTTCTTCGCCCATTCGGTTATCGGGCACGCCAATGACCTGAGCGGATGCGACCACCGGGTGTTGGAAAAGCACCTCCTCGATCTCTCGCGGATAGATGTTCTCGCCACCTCGGATGACCATGTCCTTGATACGCCCGACGATGTTCGCGTAGCCGTCCGTGTCCATCACGGCCAGGTCCCCGGTGTGGATCCAACCGCCGTCATCGATCGCGGCCTTGGTCGCGTCGACATCCTCCCAATAGCCCGCCATGACGAGATAGCCGCGGCTGCAGAGTTCGCCCGGCGTCCCCGTCGGAACAGTCGCTCCCGTCCCCGGGTCCGCGATCTTCACCTCGACGTGCGGCAAGACCGTTCCGACGGTCGATGTTCGACGGTCGAGATCGTCGGTCCGGCGGGTCATCGTCGACACCGGCGCCGTTTCCGTCATGCCGTAGGCGATGGTCATCTCGTCGGCGTGCATCTCGGTGACAACCCGTTTCATCACTTCGATAGGACACGGCGCGCCGGCCATGATCCCGGTCCGCAGGCTGGAAAGGTCGAGGACGCCGAACCGCGGTGACTCGAGCATCGCGATGAACATCGTCGGGACTCCGTAGATGCTCGTGCAGCGCTCCTCGGCGATGGCGTCGAGGGTCGGGTCTGCCGCGAACGACTCGGCCGGGTAGATCATCGCGGCTCCCGAAGCGACGCAGCCCAGCGTGCCCAAGCCCATCCCGAAACAGTGGTACAGCGGTACTGGAATGCATACCCGGTCCGCTTCCGTGTACCCGAGCACCTCGGCGACGGAGCGCGCGTTGTTGAGGATGTTGTGATGCGTGAGCGTGGCGCCTTTGGGGTTTCCGGTGGTGCCGCTCGTGTATTGGATGTTGATCGGATCGTCGGGATCGAGCCCGGCTTCCCGCTCCACTAAGCGGCCGAGATCAACGTCGCCTCCGGCCGATATGAGTTCATCGAGGAGCAGATCATCGGCACCGGCCGCACGATCGGCACCGATCACGACGACACGCTCCAACGCGGGAAGTTCGGCTCGAACGTCGGCCACCATCGCGAGATAGTCCGAGGTTTTGAAGCGCGGCGCGGTCACGAGGACGCGCACTCCTGACTGACGGAGTGCATACGCAAGCTCCGCGGGGCGGTACGCCGGATTGACATTCACGAGGATCGCTCCGACGCGAGCCGCCGCGAGCTGCAAGACCGACCACTCCACGCACGTCGGCGACCAGATCCCGACCCGGTCCCCCTTCTCGATCCCAATGCCCAGCAGCCCGAGCGCAAGCGCCTCGGTTCGGTCGAACAGCTCCGGCCACGCCAAACGCACACCCTGCGCGCGACTCACCAAAGCCAAACCATCAGGAAGGCGCTGAGCAGTAGAGGCGAGGCAGTCGCCAATGGTTTCGCCGGACAACGGCCGCTCCGATGCGCCCGATGCGTAAGACCTGTTCCCGGCAAACACTGACTTCATCGCAATATCCCGCATGGCGACCCTCCCGGCGATCGGAATGCATCATGACGCGAGGACGATCCGCATCCGAAGATGTCCTTATCCGATGAGCGTGCACATCCACTGTTACAGACGCGCATCACTCGGCGAATCCGTTCAAATCGCCCAACCCAGGCTAGCGACGCAGTGAGTCTGGTTTGTAGAGACTGGGGGTCAAGAGGACGCGGGGTTCGAATCCCGCCAGCCCGACGAAGGACCTGTTGGCGTCGGACACCCTCGTTCTAGGAAACCTGCTCGTCGTCGACGGGACTCGGTGACGACCTGACCCAGCGCGAGACAATCCGCGATCCATATTCGCTCGCAGGCAAGGCGTACGTGCTGCGGTCCCACGTCGCGAAGAGAAACGTCGCCTCAGCTTTGTGCGTGAGTCTTTTCTGGTTTGGTATAAGAGCGCCCGAGCCGGAGTGCTCCACGGTGGTCCTCATGTTCTCGTCTGGCGACGACAGCACCTGATGACGCGCGCGTCACGACCGAGGAACGGCTCGGGACCGGGGACAAGACAGCGGTGCGCGCGGACTACGGCGTTTCGAGCGGGGCGAGCGCGAGGAGGATCGCCACCAGGACCGCATCCGATGGCTGAGTGGCGTCAATGGTGACCATGATCCCGCGCTTCTCGTAGTGGGTGAGCAACGGGGCGGTTTCCTCGTGGAATAGCTGCAGCCGCCGCTCGATCACGACGGGGTCCGCGTCGTCCGAGCGGCCTTCGGCGCGTGCGCCGAGGCGCCGACGTGCCACCTCGTCCGAAACCGAGAGAAAGATCGCGGCTTCCGCCGCCGTCCCCGCGGTCGCCGCGAGCTGGTACCCGCGCTCGGCCTGGTCGAGCGTGCGCGGGAAGCCGTCCAGGACGTAGCCGCCGAACTCAATCGCCGCGATGACCGTCTCGCCGATCACTCTCAGCACGAGATCGTCGGGTACGAGCTCGCCTTTGCTCACGTACTCGGCCACCTCGAGCCCGAGTTCGGTGCCGTCAGCGACGTGCATGCGCAGCAAGTCGCCGCTCGACACGTGGGGGACGCCGAAATGCTCCGCGAGGGCGACGCCCTGCGTGCCCTTGCCGGAGCCCGGAGCGCCGAGCAGCACGAGACGCACGACTAACTATCGCGCAGGGGCGAGCCGGCGTGCCCCCTCCGGCACGGAGTACCGGAATCCGCGCCGAAGATCCTCTCCGTGGTACCGGCCAAGGGGCAGATGACGTTGACCTGGGCCGCACCGACCAACAACGGGAGCGCATCGGTCAGCGGATACATCGTCACGCCCTACGTAGCCCGCGTCGCGCTACCAATCCGGAGCTACAACGCCGCGACGACCCAGACGGTCACCGGGTTGACGAACGGCACGGTGTACACGTTCAAGGTGCAAGCCGGAAACGACGCCGGGTTGAGCGTCCAGTCGGCGGCGTCCAGTCCGATGGCCGCCGGCGCACCCGGACCGCCCACGGCGGTGAAGGTCGTGAAGGTCGCCGCAGGTTCTCTGAAGGTTGCCTTCACGGCCCCGGCGAACAACGGTGTCACGATCACGAGCTACACCGTCACCTGCACACCATCGAACGGCGGGGTTACCACACCGCGCGTACGTAGCGATCGAACGGTCCGTCAGCGCGAATACCACGATCAAGTGTCACAAGCACGCTGTCGCTCTCCTCCAACAGGCGATGAAGTGGGAGTTGGTGCAACGCAACGTTGCCTTCTCGGCAACACCTCCCGAACTCGTACCGTTCAAGGTCGTCCGCCGACAGTCGACGAGCTCGTGAAGCTCGTCGAAGCGGCGAAGGCGGCCGAGTGGCAGTTTGGCGCCCTGGTGCATCTCGGTACGACGACCGGCGCGCGCAGAGGGGAGCTCGCCGGCCTCCGTTGGTGTGACGTCGACCTCGTCAACGCGAGTGTGCGGTTCGTGCACCAGCCCGACGGAGCCCGGGGTTTTGGTCCGTTGAAGAACAAGCTGGCGAGAACCGTGCTGTTGTACGAAGACACCGAGACGATGTTGCGATCCCACCGAGACCATTGCGAACAGGTGGCTGCCGAGTGCGGGGATTCCCTCAAGGACAAGTCTTTCGTGTTCTCGCCGACGCCCGGGAATACCGAGGCGTACAGGCCCGACGGCCTGACGTGGCGATTCCGGCAGCTCGCCGCTGCCGCGGGTATCTATGCCCGGCTCCACGATCTGCGTCACGCGCAGGCAACAACCCTGCTTGCCAGTGGTATCAGCCCGGCTGCCGTCGCTGCTCGGCTCGGACACTCCTCACGCCGCGGTGCTGAATGCTGCGAACGTTGGAGGCGCTGATGTGTCCCGCCGCGTAAGCGCGACCGGATAGCGGGCGGACGTTCACGAATGCTTGTGGGAGTGCGCAATTAGTTCGGGAGAACGTGCGCGGCCGTGTTCCGAGCGGCCGCGTAAGCAGCCAACGTGCGCGTGCGGGCCGCGGCGTGGTCGATGATCGGCGTCGGGTATGTTTCGCCGAGCGTGATGCCTGCGCTGGCGAGTTCGAGGGGTGGCAGTTCCCATGGTGCGTGGATGCTGGCTCCGCGGAGTGCGGCGAGCTCGGGTATCCAGCGGCGTACGTAGTCGCCGTCGGGATCGAATCGGCGGGCTTGGGTGAGTGGGTTGATGATGCGGAAGTAGGGCGCCGCGTCGGGTCCGGTGCCTGCGACCCATTGCCAGTTGCCGGCGTTTTGGGGGATGTCGCCGTCGATGAGGAGGTGACGGAAGTGTCGCTCGCCGCGCCGCCAGTCGATGAGGAGGTCCTTCACTAGGAACGACGCCGTTACGAGCCGAAGCCGGTTGGGCATCCAGCCGGTCGCGGCGAGCTCGCGCATGCCCGCGTCGACGATCGGGAAGCCCGTGCGCCCCTCTTTCCATGCCTGAAGCGCGGGTGCGTCTTCGTTCCATGCGATCGAGTCGTACGCAGCTTGCTGAGGGTGGTCGACGAGGTCGGGCCTCTCGGCGAAGAGATGCGCGTACCAGTCTCGCCACGCGAGCTGGCGTGTGAACGCCCGCCGGCCCGGTGTCGAACGTCCGATGATGCGCAGCACGTCCCGGGGGGAGATCGTGCCGAATCGCAGGTCGGCCGAGAGGTGGGACGTCGCGTCGCGATCCGGGCGGTCACGGTCGACGTCGTACGCGTCGACCCGTTCTGCGAACGCGGCGAGACGCGCGCGCGCGGCGGCGTTTCCGGGCGGGAGGCGAGCGGGGGCGTCGAGCAGCGGCAGGGGTTCGCCGCTGATCGAAAGAACGCGCGCGTCGCCGGCGCGGGCGGGCTCGGGCAACGGGAAGTCGGACCAGCGTTCGTGGAACCGGGCGAAGATTCGGGGCACGCGGCGCGCGGCGGTCAGGATATTGCCCGGCGGGTGAACGAGCGTGCTCCACGTGCGCTCGACCGCGATGTCGAGCCGCGAGAGGGCGCGGTGGGTCGCGTCGTCGCGTGACCTGGCGAATGCGGTCACGTCGTTGTTCCACACGACGGTGTCGACGCGATGATCGCGAGCGAGAACCACTACTTCCTCGACAGGATCGCCAGTGACAATGGTGAGCAGGCCGCCGAGTGCGTGCAGTTCGGACGCGAGCGCGTTGGCCGATGCGATGAGCAGTTGTCGCCGGTACGGTCCGGCCGTGTCGAGCAGCCGGGGGTCCAGTATGTAGACGGGGAGCACTTCGGTGTGGTCCGACGTCGCGCCCGCCCACGCGAGGTTGTCGTCGAGTGAGAGGTCGCGCCGGAACCAGACCAGAGCCCGGCTCATGGCGCGCGGTCGACGGCGTCGAACCATCCGGTTCGACCAGCTTGTCGCTCCGTGGGCATCATGCGGCAAGTTGGCCGTGGTGATCGACACCACGCGGTCGCAGTAGTGCGTCATGCGCCTGGGAGGAGTAGACGAGGACGTCGGCCGATTGATGCTCGAGTGCGCCGATGAACTGCCCGATGAGCGCACCGGTGAGCGCCTGCACGAACAAGATGAGGAACACGAGCAGGCCGACCGCGCCGGTGAGCAACGCGAACCGCCATGGTGCGCGACGAGCCTCACGAAGCGCGAGGAACATCTGTCACCTTTCGATGGTGTCGAACCAAGCGAGCGCGTCCGCCGCCGTATCGGAATATGCGTCCGCGCCCAGGTTTGTTGCGCATGTCGCGCCGTCGATCGCGCGGCCGCCGAGGAGTACCGGCACGTCTCGGGTCGAATGGATCGCGGCGATCGTGGCTGCGACCATTTCGGCGCCATTGGCTACGGATACCGCGATCCCGACCGCGCGGGTTCGGTCCTCGTGGGCGACGATCTCGGCGAAGGACTCGGCGGGCGTGTCGGCCCCGAGGTCGGCCACCGTGAAGCCGCGGCCTCGGAGCGGGTCGGCGAGGAGCGCGGTCGCGAGGCCGTGGCGATCGCCGGCAGCCGTTCCGATCACGAGGAGGCCGCGCGTGGGTCCGCGCTTCGTGAACGAGGGTCCGAGTCGACCGATTAGGCGGTACGCAAGCGTGCTGGCCTGGTGTTCTTCAGCGATGCTGATGCGCCCGGCCTCCCATTCGTTGCCGACCGAGCGCATTGCCTCTCCGAGCACCTCGAGGTAGAGCTGCTCTGGGGTGAAGGCCGACGCGAGCGCGTTTTGCGCGAGTCGCCAGGCTTCGGCCTCGTCTCCCTTGACGAGGAAGCTTGCGAGCTCACCGGCGTAGTCGCGATGACGGTTTGCGGCCCCGCTTCGTTTTCGTCCGGGCGGGTTGGCGTCCCGCAGCGACACGATGCTCGATCTTGGTACGTACCACTGGTTGCCTCGACGGCCGGCGTCGAGGCGGCCGGTTCGCACGTAGCGATACGCGGTCATGTAGTGAACGCCGAGGAGATCAGCGGCTTCTTGGAGGCTGAGCAGGTCTTCGCCGTCAGTTTCGTCGCTCGGTCCCGCCATTCGGTGCTCTCAGACGGCGATCGCGTCGAGGTTGTTACGTGTGTACACCGGCGTGCGCGGCCGGAAGCCCGGCGTCGCATACAACAGCTGCGTGGCGCCGATGTAGCGCTCCTCGAAGCCCGCTTCGCAGTACGCGAAGTAGAAAGCCCAGAGCCGGGCGAAGGACGGGTCGAGGCCGAGTGCCGGCAGATCGGGCGCGATTCGGGTGAGGTTCTCGCGCCAACGGCGCAGGGTTTCGCCGTAATGCGGGCCGATGTCGTCGACGTTGCGCAGTGTCAGTCGACCGCTGCGGTTCGCGGCGGCGGTGAGTGCTCCGACTGAGGGCAGGCAACCGCCGGGGAAGATGTGGGCCTTGATGAAGTCGGTGCGGCGCTTGAGTCGATCGAAGCTTCTCTCGGGCGCGACGATCGCTTGCATAGCGAGTGCGCCGTCGTCGGTAAGCAGTCCGCGCATCCGTTCGAAGAATGTGTCGTACTCGCGCCAGTCGACGGCTTCGATCATCTCGATCGCGACGGCTTTGTCGAAGGTGCCGCGCAGATCGCGGTAGTCGGTGTCGAGCACGGCGATCCGGTCGTCGAGGCCGGCCGCGCGCACGCGCTCGAGCGCGAAGTCGTGTTGGCGGGGCGAGATCGTGGTTGTGGTCACGAGGCAGCCGTAGCGTTGTGCGGCGTGCAGGGCGAAGCCGCCCCACCCGGTGCCGATCTCGAGGAGGCGATCGCCGGGCGACAGGTCGAGCGCTCGGGCAAGACGGTCGAACTTCGCGGTCGACGCGTCGGCCAGCGTCATATCGTCCGTATCGAAGATCGCGCAAGAGTACGCCATCGTCTCGTCGAGCACGCGCGCGAAGAACTCGTTGCCGAGGTCGTAGTGGGAGCGTACATGGCGCGCGTCGCGCTGGGGATCGGCGCGCCGTAAACGAGCGATCGGGTCGAAGATCGGTGTCGCGAGCCGATGGAAGTCGTCGCGGCGCGCGTTCACGGGGCCGAGGCCGCGGAGCGCGATCCTCAGAAAGCCCGCGAGGTCGTCGGCATCCCACCAACCGTCGGCGTACGACTCGCCCAATCCGATGCTGCCCTTGCGCAGCACGCGCTCGTAGACGCGCGCGTCGTGTACGTCGACGCGGGCGCGGAGAGACGACTCAGCCCAGTCCGGTTCGCCCGGACCGAAGTGTGCGCTTCCCGAAGTGTCGACCAGGTGGAGCGTGCCGCCTTGCACGTGTTCGAGGAGTCGCCGGAGGATCACGCGGGCCGCGCGTGCTCGTGTCGAGTCTTTTGTTCGCCGGTTCACGCGGCTACCTCCTCAGCTGGCTCGGCCGTCTCGGCCGGGTGACGGTACAAGGGAACCCGGGCAAGGAACAGTGCCAGCGCTTGGCAATAGATCGCGAGCGAACCGCGCAGGGGCGCGACCGGGTGACGGAGGAGGACACTGACAGCGCGGCGCCGGTCCAGCACGGACCTGCGGAGCGCGAGGCCGGCGGAGAACACGGTCGCGCCGTTCCGCATCACCTCGATGTCCAGACGCAATCTCTCTCCGGGGGTCGTCCACGAGACGCGATAGTCGAGGTCCGTGGGAAGGAACGGCGATACGTGCATCGACTTCGCCACGGTTTGCGTTCCGTCGGCGTTGCGCGCGTCGATCACGTACCAGTGGCGCTCGTTCCACGGCGTGTTGGTGACTTCGAGTACAAGTGCGTCCAGGGCGCGCCCTTCGCGGTTCCAGCAGTAGTAGACGGTCAGCGGATTGAACAGCCAGCCGAATGTGCGCAGGTGCGCGAGCAGATGGATCGGTCCTTCCGGACGACGACCCAGCCGCTCGTCGACCAGGTCGCGGACGGCGTCACCGAGCAGGCCGGTACCCCTGTCGAAGAAGTCGCGGCGCCGGAAATGCACCGGTGCGCGGCGCCGGCCCGACCAGCCCGGCAGTGGGTCGAGCGAACCCGGAAGGGCATCGACGTCGAGGTACGAGAGGAACAGGCGCGGCGCGAACTCGCGCCTGGTCGGAGTGATCCGGACGTGGCGCGCGGTGCCTTCGTAGATCGCGAGTTGGCTCATCGTTCGCTCCGGATGGCTCGTGCGACCTCGAGCGCACTCTGCACGCCGTCCTCGTGGAACCCGTACCCCCAGTAGGCGCCGGCGAAGTAGATGCCGCGGGCGCCTTGGATCTCGTGTCGCCTTTGCTGCGCGCGCATCGCCGCGGTGTCGAAGACCGGATGGTCGTACTCGAACTCGGCCAGCACGCGGTTCGGATCGATCGCGTCGGGTCGATTCAGGGTGAGGAGGAGGGGTCGCGCGGAGTCGATCGCCTGCAGCGTGTTCATCCAGTAAGTGACCGTGGCTCGCCGCGCGGCGGGATCGACCCAGTAGTTCCAGCTTGCGCGGGCAAGATGCCGGCTCGGCAGCAGGCGGGCGTCGGTATGCAGCGTGGCGGTATTGCGCTGGTAGCCGACCGCGCCGAGGACCGACTGTTCAGCCGAGGTCGCGTCGCCGAGCATCCGCAAGGCCTGGTCGCTGTGCGCGGCGACGATCACGCGGTCGAACGATTCCGGCCCGAGATCGGTCAACAATTCTACGACGGTGTCGGTGCCGGCGGAGTGGCTGGTGACGATCTTGTGCACGCCGGTAGAGAGCCGGATCCGGTCGGCGAAGGGCGCGATGAGCGCGTCGACGTATTCGCGTGACCCGCCGGTGATCGTGCGCCACTGCGCCCGGCCCGAGACGCCGAGGAGGCCGTGGTTGTTCATGAATCGGGCGTAGGAACGCATCGGGAAGCGCGTGAAGGTCGCGGGATCAGCCGACCAGATCGCCGCACCGAACGGCACCAGGAACTGATCTACGAACGAACTGGAGAACCGGCCGCGCCGGAGGAAGCTCTCGATCGACTCGTCATCGGAATCGCCGTCCGAGCCGGGCAAGCGGTCCGAACCCTGCCACCTCGGTTCATGCGCCACGAGACGCCGCGCGGCGCGATTGAAACGTGCGATCTCTGCGATCAGCCGAAGGAACGTTGGTCGTGCGAGGTTGCGGCGCTGGGCGAACAGCGTGTTGAGATTGGATCCACCGAACTCGAGACCAGTGCCCGCGTCGGTGACACTGAAACTCATCTCGGTCGGCTGCGTCGCGACGCCGAGCTCACGCAGCAGCGCGACGAACCCGGGATAGTTCGCTTCGTTGTAGACGATGAATCCGGTGTCGACCGCGAGCGAGACGCCGTCGACCTCCACGTCGACCGTGTTGGCGTGGCCGCCGACGCGCGCGTCGGCCTCGAAGAGGGTCACTTCGTGGTCGCGGTGGAGCTCGTGGGCCGCGACGAGTCCCGATACGCCGGTTCCGACGATGGCGATCTTCACGACGCCTCGATCGCGTCGCGCGATCCCGAACGATCGACGCACCAATCCCAGAGCCGCGTGCCGTCGGCTTCGGGTGTACGGGTCCAGGGCAAGACGCTCGTGGGCCGGCGCTGTCGGTCGAGCCAGAAGGCGCCGTTCGGCTCGAGCGCCTCGGGCGCCCCGGCCAACCACGCCATCGTGTCGGCGCCCTGCTCGGGCGAGCGCAAGAGTGGGCGCATGACCCGTCGGAATCCGGGCAGGGAGACCTGCACTCCGGGGGTGTCGGCCCAACCCGGGTGCATCGCGTGGAACACGATCCCGCGACCGGCCGCATGGTGCGACCACTGCTCGTTCATGACGACCTGGGCGCGTTTCGCGTTCGCGTAGGCGCGCACGCCGTCGAACAACGCAGGCGGCGCATCGAGCGCGCGGAGATCGAGGCGCTGCGTGTACATCCCGCCGGACGAGACACTGATAACGCGTGCTTCACCGCTCTCGCGCAAGAGTGGAAGAAGGAGTGACGTGAGCAGGAACGGCGCGACCACATGCACCTGCGCAGTCAGCTCGAGGCTGTCATCGGTTCGCCGAAACTCGTGAACGAGCGCGCCGGCGTTGTGGATCAGCGCGTCGACGTGGCGTACCGATGCCGTCAGCTCAGCCGCCGCGGACCGGACCGCATCGAACGAAGCGAGGTCGGCGATGAAGGTCTCCACGCTCGCACGCGGCTCCGCGTCGAGGATCGACTTGCGCGCGGCTTCGGTGCGCGCCGCGTCTCGGCCGATCAGACAGAGGTGCGCCCCGCGCGGCGCAAGAAGATGAGCAGCCGCAAGCCCCAACCCTCCCGTCGCGCCGGTGACGACGACGATTCGGCCACTGAGATCCGGCTCACGCTCAGCGTCCCAACCGAAAAGTGCCCGCCGCGCCGCGAAGCCGAGACGGCTGAAGCTCCCGACGACGGTGAGCTCCAGCGCGCGATCGGCGGCACGCGCCACGCGTGATGCCGGCGTCATCTCGACGGCTCCGCATGCAAGCGGTCACGGAGTCCGGCCGCGGCGCGATCGCCGATGCGGCGAAAGGCGAGCGCGAGCAGCGGCGTGGCAAGCCGCGCGACGCCCTTCGGCTCGAGCCGCGCGTCGTAGGTGACGATCGTTTCGCCCGACACTGCTTCAAAGGTGATCGTGTCGATCGAGCGGACGAACGGGGTTTCGGCGCGCAACACAATACGAGCGCTCGGCTCGAACTCGACGATCTCGTACTCCATCGGGACCGACCGGCCGAGGAACCGTGCGCGCAACCCGAAACGTGATCCCCTCCCGACCGGCTCGGGCGTGAGCATCGTCCCCGCGGCGACACCCGGATCCCACTCGGCCGCCCGATCGAAGTGACTGAGATCGGAAAAGGCCTCGTCACGGCCTATGTCCGAGGTGATCCGAGCGAGATACTGAAGCATGGCAATAGTTTAGCACTAAATCTCGTACGGCAAGCTGTTCTCGAGAAGCGGTGTTGAAGAGAGGGGTTCTTTCGGTCCGGGACTCTGCCGAGGCGCTTCGCTCGCGCAGGTGAGGGCGACGCCGTTCTGGCGCGATCCATCGGGAACGAGATCGGGTAGCAGGGCAATCCACAGGTGGATCGAGGTCCGTAGGCTTCGTGGGCGGGTGCCGACGGGAGGGTGCGATCCATGACGGTCGAAGCGCCAGACGTTCGCGGCGTCGTCGAGTTTCCCTGTCTCTCGGCCCGCGATCTGGAAGGTCGTGCCGTCTCGCTGCCCGATGACTTCGCGGGCGAGCTCAACCTCGTGCTCGTCGCCTTCCGCCGTGAGCAACAGCCGATCGTCGACACTTGGATCGCGTGGTTCCAGGAGATCGCCGCTGAACATCCCAACCTGCGCTGCTACGAGCTTCCGGTCATCGCCACGCGCTGGTCGCCGGCGCGCCCGTTCATCGATGGGGGCATGGCCCAGGCCGTGCGTGAGCGGGAGGCCCGGCGCCGCACCCTCACCGTGTACACCGACGTCCGACGCGTCACGGACGCACTCGCCATCGAGGAAACGAGCGTCGTCACTGTGCTCCTCGTGGGTTCGGACGGCAGGGTGTGTTGGCGCACCACCGGACCCGCAAACGGCTCCGCCGGCTCCGGCCTCCTACGCGCTATTGCCGCACCGAAGCCCGCTGCAGATGCGCGTGTGTTGCGATCAATCGAGCAGTTCGCGTTCGATTTCGATCGCCGGTTCCGGCCGCTCCTCGCGCTCGCAGGTATCACTCCCGGCACTGCGCACGTCACACTCACACCCGAACGGCTGCTGGTCCGTTTCGGTCCGTGGTCGTGTGAGACGGCGCTCACGAACGTGCGGGAGGTGTGCCGGACGGGGCCGTACCAGTGGTACAAGGCGATCGGGCCGCGCGTGTCGTTCGTGGATCACGGAGTCACGTTCGGCACCACCACTCGCGGAGGTGTCTGCGTACTGGTGCGCGAACCGGTCGCGGGTCTCACGCCTCTCGGCCTGCTTCGCCATCCCGGCGTCACCGTCACGCTCGCCGAGCCCGATCAGTTCGTGGCGTCATTGCGTCGGCGTGCGGGTATTCACGTGAGCATCGCGAGTTGCGCTCGATGAGCGAACACCGTGGGCGCGTGCTTGTCGCCGGCGCCACGGGATACATCGGGCGTCGCCTGGTGACCGAACTCGTCGCGGCGGGTCATGCCGTGCGATGTCTGGCCCGCACGCCCGGCAAGCTCGATGCCGAGCCGTGGCGCGACCATGTGGAGGTGGTGGCCGGCAACGTGCTCGATCGGGCTTCGCTGGACGCCGCGTTTCGTGACGTCGATGCCGCCTACTACCTCGTCCACTCGATCGGGTCGGAGACGGACTGGCAAACGCGGGATCGCCTCGCTGCGGAGAACTTCCGCGACGCGGCCGGCAGAGCGGGCGTCGAACAGATCATCTATCTCGGTGGCCTCGGAGATGATGCGGGCGGCACGTTGTCGTCGCATCTCGCCAGCCGGCACGAGGTCGGGCGCGTGCTGGGTGCCGGACCGGTGCCGCTTACCGAACTGCGCGCGGCAGTTGTTATCGGGTCGGGGAGCGCGAGCTTCGAGATGCTGCGTCATCTCGTCGAAGTGTTGCCCGTGATGACGACGCCCCGATGGGTCGAGACACGTGTGCAGCCAATCGCCGTGCGCGACGTGCTCGCCTATCTCACCGGAGTTCTCGGCAATCGCGCCGCGTACAAGAGAGTGTTCGAGATCGGCGGCACCGACGTCGTGACGTACCGCGGTCTGATGGATCTCTACGCTTCGGTCGCGGGCCTGCGAAAGCGGGTGATCCTGCCGGTTCCGGTGCTCAGCCCTCGGCTGTCTTCGTTGTGGGTCGGCCTCGTCACGCCGATCCCGGCTGATCTCGCACGCCCGTTGATCGACAGTCTCGTCAACGAGGTCGTCGTACACGACCACGCGATCGACCGTGTCGTTTCCCACCAGCCGATGGGGTGTCTCGAGGCGATCGAGTTGGCGTTGCAACGGGTCGGCGAGCTCGACGTCTCGACCCGTTCGACCGACGCCGAGCTGTACGGACGATCGCCGGCGGATCCGATACCAACCGATCCCGAGTGGGCAGGCGCGACGGTTCTTGTCGACCGCCAGGTCGTCCACACGAGCGCGGCCCCCGAGGCGCTCTACCGCGAGATCTGCGCGCTCGGCGGTGCGCGTGGCTGGCTCGTAAACGGTTGGCTGTGGATCATCCGCGGGTGGCTCGACCTACTCACCGGCGGGGTGGGAATGCGCCGCGGACGACGCCATCCGACCGAACTCCGCGTCGGTGATGTGGTCGACTTCTGGAGGGTGGAGGCGCTCGAACCCGCGCGGCTCGTTCGCCTTCGAGCCGAGATGCGCCTGCCGGGTGATGCCTGGCTCGAGTGGTCGATCACTTCAGACCCCGCCAGCACGGTGCTCGTGCAGCGAGCGTTGTTCCAGCCACGCGGACTCTCGGGTCGTGTCTACTGGTATGCGGTCGCGCCGTTCCACCGGTTCGTCTTCGGTCCGCTGGCCCGTCGCATCGGACAGCGGGGAGAAGCGGCGAATGATCGTACGTCGGTGGGGATCGCCGCTGAGTAGCCTCACCCATGGTGCGAGGCTTGCGCGTTCGCTCGAGGTTCGCGGGTTGATCGGCTACGAGTTCGTAGTCGCGGCCATGCGGACGAGACGACCTGGTGGGTTACGTGGTGAGGGATCACCTCGACGAGGCTGACGACAGCGAGCTCGTCATCGCGATCGGTCTCGGCGACGAAGTCGCGATGGCGGAGATCGTGCGGCGCCATCGCGAGCCGGTCCTCGCGTTCGCACGTCGGCTCGTCGGCGACCACGCCCGCGCCGAGGAGGTCTCCCAGGAGGTCTTCTTGCGGCTCTGGCAACGGTCCGAGCGCTTTGACCCCGGGCGCGGAGCGTTGCGCGCGTTCCTCCTCGCCTTGACCCACGGACGCGCGCTCGACGTCGTGCGATCCGACTCCGCCCGACTTCGACGCGAG
>JBBQER010000049.1:0-29481 GCA_038320885.1 Acidimicrobiia bacterium | reverse complement strand
CGTAGACCGTCGACGCCGTGCACGCGCATCGACGCGGGGTCGAGCACCGAGTTCGCCTCCGTGCCCATGCGGCACGTGCACGACGGGTGGAGCGCGGTCTCGGCGTCACGGGCGACCCAGTCGAGGATCTCCTCATCGGTCTCGACCGACGTGCCCGGCGAGATCTCACCGCCGCTGAACGGAGCGAACCCGGGCTGGTCGAGAATGCTGCGTGCCGCGCGCACGGTCTCGATCCACTCCGTGCGGTCTTCTTCGGTCGACAGGTAGTTGAAGCGCAGCGCGGGCTTCTCACTCGGATCGCGGGAACGGATCTTCACCGAGCCGCGCGAGTTCGAGTACATCGGGCCCACGTGCACCTGGTATCCGTGTTCCAGACCACCGGCCGGCGTGGAGCCGTCGTAGCGAATCGCGATCGGCAGGAAGTGGAACATCATGTTGGGGTACACGCGCGTGTCGTTGCTGCGCGCGAATCCGCCCGACTCGAAGTGGTTCGACGCGCCCGGACCTCGCCGGGCGAGCCATTGCATGCCGATCCACGGTCGTCGCCACTTGGCGAGCATGGGGGCGAGGGAGACGGGCTGTGTGCACTTGTGTTGTATGTACACCTCGAGGTGGTCCTGCATGTGCTCGCCGACGCCGACGAGATCGTTGACCACGGGAATCGCCAGCGGTTCGAGATCGGCGGCGTTGCCGACGCCGGAGAGTTGCAGCAGCTGCGGCGAGTTGAACGCGCCACCGCAGCAGATGATCTCGCCACCCTTCGCGAGTTCGGGGCTTCCACCGCGCTTCGCGCCGACGCGCCGGGTCGTGTACTCCACGCCGACCGCGCGCGTCCCGTCGAACCGGATCCTCGTGGAGAGGGTTCGGGTCTTGACCTCGAGGTTGGGTCGATTCATGACCGGATGCAGGTACGCGCCCGCCGCGCTCAACCGCCGCGCGCGCCGGATGTTGCGGTCGAAACGCGCGAAGCCCTCTTGGCGGTATCCGTTGACGTCGTCGGTGAGCTCGTAGCCGGCCTGTTGCACGGACTCGAAGAACGCCCTGCACAACGGGTTGGTCGCGGGGCCGCGTTCGAGCTCGAGCGGTCCGCTGCCGCCCCGAAACTCGTCGACACCGGCGAGGCACGTCTCCATGCGCTTGAAGTAGGGCAGGCAATGCGCGTACGACCACTCGGCCATACCGGGATCGGCCGCCCAGCGTTCGAGATCGAGCGGGTTGCCGCGCTGGAAGATCATCCCGTTGATGCTGCTGGAGCCGCCGAGCACCTTGCCGCGTGCGTGGTAGATGCGACGACCGTTCATGTACGGCTCGGGCTCGGATTCGTATTGCCAGTCGTAGAAGCGGCTGCCGATGGGGAACGACAGCGCCGCGGGCATGTGGATGAACACGTCCCAGCGGTAGTCGGGCCGGCCCGCTTCGAGCACCAACACACGAGACGAGGCATTCTCGCTCAGCCGGTTGGCGAGCACGCAGCCGGCCGACCCGCCGCCGACGATGATGTAGTCGTACATATTCTGCGAACCGGCGTGAGCACGCGACCTATACGGGTGCGTACTCACGCCGGTTCACGCGTTGGTGTGGTTACGACAACCACGCTTTCCACACGGTGGGGTTGTCGTCGACCCACTTCTGGGCGGCGGCCGGCATCTTCAGGTTGTCCTTGTGGACGTACGTCACGACCGCGTTCTGGTCCTCGGCCGTCCAGTTCATCTTCTTCAGGAAGTTGAAGGCCTTGGCGTTCTTGGCTTCGAGCTTGGCGCTGACGACCTTCGTGAGATGGTCGGTGGGGTAGTCGCACGCGTACTTGTGACTTTTGTCCCCACTCGCCGCCGCCGCGGTGCAAGCCGGCGTGACCGGCGGCAGCTTGACGCTGACGAGGTCGTACTTGTTGTTCGCCCACTGCGGCTTGTAGAAGTAGAAGAGCAGCGGCGTCTTGTCCTTGAACGCGGTACCGATGCTCGTGATGAGTGCGGCTTCGCTGCCGCCGTTCACGACCTGGAACGGCAGGTCGAGGTTCTTGATGATGCCCGCGTCGAAGCTGACGTAGCTCGGGTCACCCAGAATGAACTGGCCCTTGTTGCCGGTCTCGGCCGTCGCGAAGTACTTCGCCGCCGCCGCGGACTTGAGCCCCTCCCACTTCGTGTACTCGGGATGGGCATCGGCGACGAACTTGGGGATGTACCAGCCGATATGGCCGATCGGGCCGAGCAGGCCGACGTTGACGACCGATTTCTTGGTGTCGACGAAGGTCTTGAAGTCCTGGGCGTGTCCCGAGGGCCATACCTCGAGATTCCCGTCGATGCTGTCGGAGTCGAGCGCAGGCCACGCGGCGTTCTCGTCGATGGTCTTGAGATTCACCGTGGCGATCCCCTGCTTCTCGAGGATGAGCTTGGCCACGGTCGCGTTGGCTTCCGAGCCCTCCCACGGATTCACGGCGAGTGTGATCGAGTTGCTTTTCGAACCAGACTTTGAACTACTCCCGCAGGCCGCGAGCACGAGCGTGAGCGCAATGGCGCAGAGGAGGAGCCGCTTGCTGCGGTTCATACTGTCTCCAGTTGTTGATCGGGGATGTTGAACTTGCCGACACGAGACATGCGGGGAGCGATGCGACGCCCGCGGGCGCCGCTCACCCCTGTCGCCCATCCTTGAGTGATCCGATCGAGCACGACGGCGAGCGCGACCAGTGCCACTCCCGCCTCGACGCCGAGCCCGAGCTCGTTCTTGGCGAGACCGTAGACGACATCGGACCCGAGCGCGCCACCTCCGACGAGCCCGGCGATGATCACCACCGACAGGACCATCAGGATGGTCTGATTCAGGCCCAACATGATGGATCGCAGCGCGAGCGGCAACTGCACCTTCAGCAGGATCTGCCACTTCGTGGCGCCGGTCGAACGCGCCGCTTCGATCGTCTCCGGGGGAACCTCGCGGATGCCGAGCGCGGTGAGCCGGATGCCTGGGGGCAGTGCGTACACGATCGCCGCGATGACGCCCGGAATGCGCCCGATGTTGAAGAGACCGATCACCGGCACGAGGTAGACGAAGGCCGGCATGACCTGCGCAGCATCGAGGAGTGGCCGGATGGACGCGAAGAATCGGTCGCTCCGGCCGGCAACGATCCCGACGGGCAGTGCGATCGCCATGGCCGCGACGACGGCAAGAACGACCTGGCTCAAGGTGTCCATGGTGTCGGTCCAGATGCTGCCGCTCACTGATCCGTCCGCGTGCAGTGCAGCGACGACCAGAAGTGCGATCGCGCAGATCGCAGCCACCCGGCGGCCGGCCGTGGCCCACGCCAGGGCGGCGATCCCGCATACGACCTCCCACCATTCCCAGCGGGTGAGGAACGATCGGATCGGATCGAGCAGGTCGATCACGGTGAAGTCGCTGATCGACGCCGTGCCTCCGATGACCGGCACGCCGTTGCGCAAGTGGTCCTGGCACCACGCGACGACGGTGTTCACCGGATCGTGCAGCGAGAAGTTGATCGACGAGGGGAACGTGCCCGACGACGACAACTTGCCGATCACGATCGCGACGACGACCGCCCCGACGCCGGCGACGAGCTCGGCCCGGGCCCGCTCAAGGGTACGGCCTCTGCGAAACGCGCGCGCCGCTCGGCGCGGCCGGCCGGCGGTCAGGCGGTCGAGCACGATCGCCACGGCGACGATGGCCAGACCCGCGTCGAAGGCTTGGCCGACATCGAGGCTCTGCAGCCCGGAGAGCACTTCCTTGCCGAGGCCTTCGGCCCCGACGAGCGCCGCGATCACGACGATGCCGAGTGCCAGGTTGATCGTCTGGTTGACGCCGATCAGGAGCGCCGGGCGCGCGACCGGAAGCTGGATCTTCCAGAGTGACTGGCGTGTGGTCGCGCCGTGCGCGGTGCCGACCTCGACCAAACCGCCGGGAACGCCTCGGAGCCCGTGCAGCGTGAGCCGGATCGCCGCGGGCAGGGCGAAGATGACCGTCGCAATGACGGCCGGCGGGTACCCGATGTCGAAGAGGACCACGCTGGGCAGGAGGTAGCAGAACGCGGGTGTCACCTGCATCGCGTCGAGCAGTGCACGCGTCCGCCGCTCGAACGCCGGTCGCCGAAAGCTGAGAATTCCGAGGGGCACCGCGAGCGCGAGCACGATCGCGACCGACACGAGGATCAGCGCCACGGTGATCATGGCGGGCTCCCACAAGCCGAGCCCGCCGATCACGAACACTGCGATGCCGGCGGTGCAGGCGGCGCGCACTCCCGACACGCGCGCGGTGACCACGACGACCAGGGCGAGGAGACCGGGCCACGTCACGAAGTGCAGGAAATTCAGAACCCACTGCACGAGATCGAACAGCCAGCGCGCGATCGGGTCGAATCCCCACCGGAAGAGCCAGTAGTTGCTCGCGCGGTGCAGGACGAACCACAGCTCGGTGTGGTCGACCCAGGAACCGATGTGGAAGTTCCACCAAGAGGGGATCGGATCGCCCCAGACCACGGCGAGGAAGACACCGGCGGCCGCGATCGCGGCCGCCGGTATCAGGATCCGGTTCGTCCGGAGGCTGGTCATTCGCTGAGCGCGCGCAGCACGATGAGCCGGTCGACTGCGCCGCAGACCCGGCCATCGCCGTCGAGGATCGCAACCGGCCCGTCGGTTGCGATGACGATCGGCAACAGCTCGCTCACCGACGCGGTGGCGGCGACGGTGCCCGTCGTCTGGTTCCCGGCGAGCGGCGCGCTCATGATGCCGCCGGCGGTGAGCACGTGCGAGCGGGGAACGTCACGGACGAAGTCGCGGACGTAGGCATCGGCCGGGTGGGCGACAACCGCCTCGGGGGTGTCGACCTGCACGAAGCGACCGTCGCGCATGATCGCGATCTGGTCACCGAGCTTCAGGGCCTCTTGGAGATCGTGCGTGATGAACACCACGGTTTTCTTGAGCTCGCGTTGCAGCCGTTCGACCTCGTCCTGCATGTCGCGCCGGATCAACGGGTCGAGCGCGGAGAACGGCTCGTCGAAGAGGAGGATCTCGGGATCGTTGGCCAGCGCGCGAGCGAGGCCAACCCGCTGTTGCATGCCGCCCGACAGCTCGTCGGGGTAGCTCTCACCGAGTCCGCCGAGACCGACGAGATCGAGCATGTCGCCGGCGCGCGCGTGACGCTCGGTCTTCGACTTGCCCTGCACCTCGAGCCCGAACGCGACGTTGTCGAGGACGCGCCGGTGCGGCAGCAGGCCGAAATGCTGGAAGACCATCGACACGCGATCGCGTCGCAGGTCGCGCAGCCATTCCGGGGAACAGCGGCCGACATCTTCCCCGTCTATGAGCACGGTCCCGTCCGTCGGCTCGATGAGACGACTCAAGCATCGAACGAGGGTGGACTTTCCCGACCCCGACAACCCCATCACGACGAACACGCGCCCCTCGGGCACGTCGAAGCTCACGTCACGCACGGCGGCGACGCAGCCGGTGCGCGATTCGAGCTCGGCGCGCGGGAGATCAGCGTCGGGTGAGCCGACGACGCGCTCGGCGTGCGGCCCGAACACCTTCCAGATGCCCCGGCACGAGATCGTCGGTGTACCGGTCGCGTCGGCAGCGAATGTCACGCGGGTGCGCCTTCCCTCCGGCGCCGCCGCAGCTCGGCGACGATGGCGGGGACGATCTCGTGCAGATCGCCGATCACCGCGTAGTCGGCCTTCGTGACCATGGGCGCGTCGGGATCGGTGTTGATCGCGAGCACGTGCTTGGCAGCTTGCATGCCCACCCAGTGTTGTATGGCGCCGGAAATACCGCACGCGATGTAGAGATCCGGGGCCACCCGCTTGCCGGTCTGGCCGACCTGGTCGGCGTGGGGTCGCCAGCCTTGGTTGGTGACGACCCGGGAGCAGCCGACTGCCGCACCCAGCAATCCGGCGAGCTCCTCGATCGCGGCGAACCCGGCTTCGGAACCGACCCCGCGTCCGCCGCTCACGACGACGGGCGCGGTCGTGAGCGTGATGCCTTCGGCAACCTGCACCCGGTCGACGATGCGCGTGCGCCCGGCTTCCGGGCCGAGCTCCGGAGTGAACTCTGTGCGGTGGGAAATCGGCGGATCGGGATCCAGGACCTCGTCGATCGGGAATGCGTGCAGCGCGCAGCTGAGGATCGGGAGTTGCGCGGTGAGCGTCGCGTCCTCGAGCAGGCTTCCGCCCCAGCGCGTGCGCCGGATCTGCCAGGGTGAACCCGGCATCGCGTTGACGACGTTGGCCGCGAACGGCTGGTCGGCGATCGCGGCGACGTGGGCCAGCACTTCGTTCCCGCGTTCGGTGCCGGTTGCGACGACCGCGTCCGCTTCCACTCCCACGGCAAGTTGATGGAGCGCTTCGCCCCACGCTTCGGGCGCGTAGTCGCGGAGCTCGTCGTGGCGCGCGTGGTAGATCGCGTTGACACCGGTGATCGAGAGCGGAGCGTCGTCGCCGACGACGACCGCGGCAATGGAGGCATCCGGCATGGTTGCGCGCGCGAACGCCTGCGCCTGCCGCGCGTTCTCGTCGATCGTCCCGCGATCGTGGTCGACGAACACGAGCACCAGCCCGCTCACGCGAGGCCCAACTCGTAGATCAGGTCGACGACGGCGGCCGCGGCGTCCGCGCCGGTGCCGAGCAGCGCGGTCTCGGTGACCACGACGGGCGGTGTCTCGAACCGGACCATGGCGAGGCCACCGGGCGCGGGCGTGGTCGTGACGGTTTGCATCTCGGCCTTCTTCGACCGCAGCCGTCCGGGCAGGGTCGGGTAACGAGGGAGGTTGATGCCCTCCTTTACCCCGACCACCGCCGGCAGGTCGAGCCGGTACACCTCGAACCCGGCGTCGCACTCGCGGCGCGCGGTGAGTACGCCCTCGGCAACCTCGATGGCCTTGATGCCGTTGACCATCGGGC
The DNA here is from genome assembly GCA_038320885.1 of Acidimicrobiia bacterium. GTDB lineage: Bacteria > Actinomycetota > Acidimicrobiia > IMCC26256 > PALSA-610 > JBBQER01. The sequence goes on along the minus strand of JBBQER010000049.1, from coordinate 22,583 downwards.
GGGCGAGCGCGCGCGCAACGCGCACACCGACCTGGAAGCCTCCCGCATCGGCCGACTCGTTCCCGAACAGGACGATGTCGAACGGACCGTTGTCGCGTTCGAGCGCGCCGATCGCCTCGACGATCGCCCGCGCCGTGGCTTGCGGGTCGGGATCCTCACCACCGGCCATCGCGTCGTTCGTGACGAGCACCGCGTGCTGTGCGCCGACCGAGATCGAGAAGCGCAGCTGCTCTTCGGCTTCGGGCGGCCCGACGGTGAGCACGGTGATGTCGCCGCCGTGCGTCTCCACGAGACGGATCGCCTCCTCGACCGCACACTCTTCGTGCGGGCTCGTCGTGAAGGCGAGGTTGCGGGCGTCGACCGCGCGCCGGTCGGCGGTCAGCGTGATCTGCGCGCCGGGAGCCGGCACGCGTTTCACACACGCGAGCACGCGCAGCCCAGATGGCGTAGGGCCGGCCACCGGACGCTCAGGCCTTCATGCGCGCATCGTCGGGATCGAACAAGGGCCGCGATCCCGCGACGGCGACCTGCACCGGGTAGTCCTCGTTCATGTAACGGACGCGCAGCTCGGTACCGACCACCGCGTGCTCCGGCGGGAGGTACGCAAGGAGGAGGTACTTGCCGACCGAGGGGCCCGCGCCCGCCGATGTGACCACCGACGGCCGGCCCTTCGCGTCGACGATGCGCTCGCCGTCAGTGGTCAGGATCGGCTCGGAACCGGTCATGTAGCGCGCGATGCCGTCCCGTTGCGATGTGTGATCCTCGACGGTGAGCGTGCACAACACCGCGGCCGGCACCGCCTCGCGCGCGGCGAGGTAGGCCTCCTTGCCGATGAACTCGGCCGACTTCACCTTGGGCCGCGCCAGCCCGGCTTCCACCGGTGTGTACTCGCCGTCGAGCTCGGCGCCCATCAGGCGGTAGCCCTTCTCGAGCCTGCCGGTCGTGCCGTACACGCCCGCGCCGACCGCGGTCACGCCGAACGCCCGGCCCGCGCTCCAAATCCGGTCCCAGATCGCGAGCGCGTTGTCGCTCGGAACGTAGACCTCCCATCCGTGCTCGCCGACGTAGGAGATGCGGAAGAGGCGGACCGTGATCGAGTCAATGAGGACCTCGGCCGTCGAGCCGTAGGGGAGCGCCGCGTCGGAGATGTCACTCGACGCGATCGACTCCATGAGGGCGCGTGCCTTCGGTCCCCACACGCCGATTGTCGAGAATGCGGAGGTGTTGTCGACGAAGGTGACCGATCCGTCGGTCGGGAGATGCGTGCGGAACCAATGCTCGTCACGCGGTCCGTCGAAGGCGCCGGTGACGACCCGGAACGCGTCGTCGGCCAGGCGCATGATCGTGAGGTCGGTACGGAAGCCACCCCGCGCGTCGAGCAGCGCCGTGTACACGGAGCGGCCGACGGCAACGTTGCAGTTGTTGACGGTCAGGTACTGGAGAGAGTCGAGGGCACCCGGCCCGCTGATGTCGAAGATCACGAACGGTGCGAGGTCGATCATGCCGACTCCCTCGCGCATTGCGAGGTGCTCGGCATTCATGATCGGTGACCACCAGCGCGCATCCCACTCGTGCGGGCGGTCCGCGATCCCGTAGTGCTCCACGAGCGACGCGTTGCTCTCGTACCAGTGCGGCCGCTCCCAACCACCCGCTTGGAAGTACACGGCGCCGAGCTCATGCGTGCGCGCGTGATACGGGGCGCAGCGGAGATTGCGTTCCGACGCCCATTGCTCGCGTGGGTGCACGATGCCGTAGGTCTTGTTGTAGTGCTCGGCACAACGCGCCCGAACATGGTGATCGTTGCGCGCGTAAGGGTAGAAGCGCGTGATGTCGGAATGATGCGGATCGATCTCGGACGATCCGTGCGTCATCCACTCCGCGATCATGCGCCCGACGCCGGGGCCTTCCTTGATCCACACTGCGGCCGCCGACCACAGATTGCGGACCTCGGCGGTCTCGCCGAGCAAGGGGAACCCGTCGGGCGTGAGTGACAACAGTCCGTTGATCGCGTACTTCATCTCCGCGGTGGCGAGGATGTCGGGCATCAGCTCGAGCGCCTCTTCGAGCTGTTGGTCGAAGTCGTCGGCGGTGAACGGCAGCTCGGTCGGCGACAACCGCGATTCCTTGATCGACGGGATCTCGTCGGCGGAGTGGAAGATCGGGCGGTGGGCGTAGGAGCCGACTTCCATCGACCCGCCGGTCTGACGTTCGTAACAGAACGTGTCCATGTCGCGGATGATCGGGAAGCCGATCTCGTTGCCGGTGGCTTCGAGCTCCGGGATCGGTCCGACGTCGATCATCTGGTGTACCGCCGGCGTGAGCGGGATCGTCGCGCCGGCCATGGCCGCGAGGCGGGGGCTCCAGGCCCCGCACGCGATCACGACGTACTGCGCGTCGATCCGACCTTGGTCGGTGACGACCGCGTGCACCCGCCCGTTCTCGGCTTCGATGCCGAGGATCTCGACACCCGCGATTGTCTGGAGCGCGCCGAGCTCCATCGCACGCTCGCGGAAGATCGTTCCCGCGCGCAGCGAGTCGACCACTGAGACACTGGGTGTATGGAAGCCGCCGAGCACCACGTCGGTGTTCACGAACGGCACGAGCTTGGCGACCTCGTCGGCCGTGAGCAGCTCGGCATCGATGCCCCAGGCCTTCGCCGACGTCATGCGGCGCCGGAACTCCTCGAGCCGTTCCGGCTTGCGGGCGATCTCGATACCGCCGCACGTCGTGTTCACGCCCATCGCCTCGTACTGGCGCTGGCTGTCGAGCGTGAGCGCCGCCATCTCACGGTTGTGATCGACCGGGAAGATGAAATTTGACGCGTGACCGGTCGAGCCGCCCGGATTGGGAAGCGGACCCTTGTCGATCTGGACGATGTCGCGCCAGCCGAGCTCGGCCAGGTGCCCGACCACTGAGTTCCCGACGATGCCGGACCCGATCACCACGACGTTCGCGGCGCTGGGATGGTCGCTCACGCTCGTGCTCCTGCCGATGGGGGATTGGCCGATGGGGGATTGGCCGATGGGGGATTGGGCGGTAGGGGACTCGGGCCGAACCTTAGCGACGCGCCCAACGTGCGGGCCGCGTCGATCACATGCGCGGCGATGACATTGTCGTCGACGGCGCCGGGAAAGCGGTAGCTCGGGCCGTGGCAATGGATCGCCGCGATCGTCGCGCCGTGCGCGTCGACGACCGGCGCCGCGACGGAGGTGATGCCGTCGTCGAACTCGCCGATCGTCCACACGTAACCGTCGCGACGAATGCCCGCGAGCCGGCGTTTGACGCGCGCGGGCTGGGTCATCGTGGCGCCCGTCAGCCGTTGCAGAGGTAGCGCGAGATATGCCGCGACCGCAGCCGCCGGTTGGGCGGCGAGCAACACCAGTCCCGACGACACGACGTGCAACGGGAGGCGCACGCCGGTCCAGTCCCGGAGCGTCACCTCGTTCGCGGACTCCACGTGATGGAGGTACACGACCTCGTCGTGCTCGAGAATCGAAAGCCCCGACGTCTCACCGGTCCGGGCGACGAGCGCGGCGAGGACGGCTCGGGCCCCGGTCACGAGGGCTTCGGACAGGTCGACCGGCCCGGCCAGGGCGCGGATGCCGGCGCCGATGCCATAGGTGCCCGACTCGCCGATGCGAACGACCGCGCCGAGCGACTCGAGCGTGCCGAGGAGCCGGGCCACGGTGCTCACGGGCAGGTCGACCGCACGCGCGACGTCGCTGATGCCACCCGGCGCGCTCGCGACCTGACGCAGCACCGCGAACGCACGGTCGACCGACTGGACCGAAGCGGGCGGCACCGGTCAGCCGATCTCGTCGGGCATCTCGGCCTTCCGGCGGGTGACGAACTCGCGCAGCTCGTCGTCGACGGAATCGTCGATCGGCGGCGGCTCGTACGCGGCGAGCCGGCTCTTCCACAACGCGTTGGCGCGCTGCGCGGCATCGAGGCCGCCATCTTCGAGCCATTGCTCGTAGCTCGCGTTGTCGGCAGTCGTGGAGCGGTAGAAGGCGTTCTCGAAGTTCGCGAGGGTGTGCGCGGTTCCGAGGAAGTGCTGTCCGGGACCGTTCTCACGGATGGCGTCGAGAGCCTGGCCGTTCTCGGTGAGGTCGACACCGCGCACGAACGTGGCCATCATCCCGAGCTGGTCGTCGTCGAGGATGAACTTCTCGTAGCCGATAGCGAGTCCACCCTCGAGCCAGCCCGCGGCGTGGAGGACGAAGTTGACGCCACCGAGCACGGTGGCCTGCAGCGTGTTGGCCGACTCGTACGCGGCCTGCGCGTCGGGCAGCTTCGACGCGCACAGCGAACCGCCGGATCGGAACGGTACGCCGAGGCGACGCGCGAGCTGCGCGACAACGTAGAGGACGAGCGACGGTTCCGGCGTTCCGAAGGTCGGCGCGCCCGTCTGCATCGACATCGACGACGCAAAGGATCCGAACACGACCGGCGCGCCCGGACGAACGAGTTGGGTGAACGTCATACCGGCGAGCGCCTCCGCGAGGGTCTGGGCGGCGACGCCGGCCGTCGTCACCGGCGCCATCGCTCCGGCGAGGATGAACGGAGTGACGATCGTGGCCTGATTGCCGGCGGCGTACACCTGCGCGGCCGCGAGCATCGTCGCGTCCCACACGAGCGGCGACGACGCATTGATGAGGCTCGTCATGACCGTGCGATCACCGAGCTCGCCCCCGAAACCGATGCGGGCCAGCTCCAGACTGTCGGCCGCGCGGGTGCCGGCGGTGACCGAACCCATGAACGGCTTGTCGCTGTAGCGCAAGTGTGCGTACACCATGTCGAGGTGGCGCTTGTTCACGGGTATGTCGACGGGTTCGCAGACCGTGCCGCCCGAATGGTGGAGGTTGGGGGAGAGGTACGCGAGCTTCACGAAGTTCTGGAAGTCCTCGAGCGTGGCGTAACGCCGGCCGGCGTCGAGGTCGTGGACGAAGGGCGAGCCGTAGTTGGGCGCGAACACGGTCGCGTTCCCGCCGATCTGCACGTCGTGCGCCGGATTGCGGGCAGATTGCGTGTAGACCGCGGGCGCGGTCGCTTGGACGATCGACCGGCACATCCCGCGCGGGAAGCGCACCCGCTCGCCGTCGACGTCGGCCCCCGCCGCCGCGTACAGCTCCAACGCATCGGGGTAATCGCGCACGATCACGCCGACCTCTTCGAGGATCAGGTCGGCGTTGTGCTCGATGATCGCGATGCCCTCGTCGCTCACCACTTCGAAGGGCTTCAGGGTGTGCGTGAGGAACGGGGACGCTTCGATGTGCGTCGCCAGACGCGCCGCTTGCCGTCCACTCCGTCCGCCGGTCCGGCCGCGCCGCGGGGGTTCGGTCACGATGCTTCCCTTCTGCTCGAGCGCCGGCTTCGGCGCGGCGTGGCATCGTCGGAATCCGGGAAGCCCATGGCGCGCACGAAATGCGCCTGGAACCCGGGCTCGATCGCGGTCTCGATCTTCACGATCTGCCGCGCGACGACGGCAATCTCGCGGCGCGCGGCCCGCGAGAGGAGCGCGCGGACCGCGCCGCTCCCGGCCGCGTTCCCGACGTTGCGTGCGATCATCGGGTCGCAGGGCGGGATGAGCCCGAGCACGAGTGCGTACGCCGGGTCGATGTGGTTGCCGAACGCGCCGGCGAGGCGCACGGCGTCGAAACCGGTGATCCCGGCGTGGTCCATGAGGAGGCGAACGCCCGCGTTGAGCGCCGCCTTCGCGAGCTGAATCGCCCGCACGTCGTTCTGGGTGATGCGGATCTCACTACCGGCGCCGGCGTGCAGCACGAACGCGAACGTGCGGTCGTCGGGTACGACCCGCGCCGAGCGCGCCGATGCCCTGCCGTCGATGGTGCCGTCGCGCAGGATGACGCCGCCGAGGAAGAGCTCGGCGATCACTTCGATCACGCCCGAGCCGCAGATACCCGTGACGTCGATGGTCGAGGCGTGTTCAGCGAAGCCCGGTTCGTCGGACCAGGCGTCGATCCCGATGACCTTCACGCGCGGTTCGAGCGTGTCGGGGTCGATGCGGACCCGCTCGATCGCGCCGATCGTGGCGCGCTGCCCGGAAGACAGCTGCGCGCCCTCGAAGGCGGGGCCGGTCGGGCTCGATGTCGCGAACAGCCGTTCCCGGTTCCCCAACACGATCTCCGCGTTGGTGCCGACGTCCACGAGGAGCATGACACCGTCGCTGCGATGCGGGCCTTCCTGAAGCACCGCGGCCGCGGTGTCGGCGCCAACGTGGCCGGCGATGCAGGGCAGCAAGTGCAGGTGTGCGGAGGGGAGACCGAGGTCGACATCGGCAGCCCAGGCGTCGATCGGCTCGTCGGTCGCGAGCGTGAAGGGCGCGGTACCGAGCGGCGTCGGGTCGATGCCGAGCACGAGGTGATGCATGATCGGGTTGCCGACGAGCACCACGTCGAGCACGAGCGTCGGGTTGACGCCGGCAGTGGTCATGAGCTGGTCCACCACGTCCCGGAGTCCGAGGCGGATCGCCGCGGTGAGCTCGGGCGCGCCGTCGTCGTGCATCATCACGTACGACACCCGGCTCATCAGATCCTCGCCAAAGCGGATCTGCGGATTCATGATCCCGGCCGACGCGACGACTTCACCGGTCTCGAGATCGCACAGGTGCCCGGCCACCGTCGTCGAACCGATATCGATCGCCACCCCGTAGGCGGCATCGACGAATCCCGGCCACACCGCGGCCAACCAGTGCCCGCTGTGCACGGCGACGGTGACGGTGCGCGCTCCGTCCGCGAGCGCGGGTTGCAACGCCGCAAGCACCGCGGGCCGGATGTCGAGATCCGTGAGGTTCCATTGCTCGGCCAGCGCATCGAACAGGCGCCGCAGATCGCTGCGGTCGGCGCCGAGATCGGGCGCCGGCACATCGACGAGATACAGGCGCACGACGGGATCGATCACGAGATCGTCGAGCGCGACCGCCTTGCGGACGACCGGACGGTGGACCTGGCTCGCGGCGGGTACGTCGACCAGCACGTCGCCGTGCACGTGCACCGAGCAGCCGAGCCGACTCGACGCCGGAAGTTCGCGACGGCCGCGGTAGTCGCGCTCGAGCAGGCCGGGCTCGTCGAGACTCGACCGCTCGCTCGTGATCGCGTGCTTCGGGAACTCACCGAACGCGGGCGTCACCATGCACCGCCCGCACAGCCCGTGACCGTTGCAGATCGAGTCGAGATCCACGCCGAGGCGGCGGGCGGCGTCGAGGACCGTGATACCGACCGGCACGCGGCCCCGAAGCCCGCTCGGCGTGAAGACGACCGTTGCGTCCCCGCGGCGCGTCGTCGCGGTCACGATCCCGGCTCCGGCGCATCCGGATCCCAACCCCCGTTGGCCACGAACCGTTGCAAGCGCTCCTTGGGAAAGGCGTCGTCGAGACGGCGGGCCTCCCGCTCGGCCGCGGCGACGATCGCGGCGGGCTCCGCCGGCAGCGCGAGCGACGCGCGGCGCCACTCGCCGACGTACTCACTGGCGGTCTTCTTGCCCGCAACCATCGCCGCGTCGTCGATCGCGCGCTGAAACCGCCGGGCCAGCACGACCTGATGCTTGTCGGCGCCCGACCTCGCGTTCACCTGGGCCGGGATGTCGCGCCAGGAGATGACGACGAGCTCCTTACCGCGCCGCGGCATGCTGCATCGCTCGGCGGTCGACGAATGCGACCACGGGCGCCCGGAGTCCGGTGCGGCCGGTCGGACGATGAACGAAGGCGAGACCCAGCCGGTCGGCGGCGGCGCGCGCCCGCGCGACCAGCGCCGGATCGGCCGCCTGCGAGAGAAACACGACCCGGCGGTACCCGCCGAAGTAGGCGTCACGCAGCTCGGGATGGCGGTCGAGTCCCAGACCACTCCACACGAGCGCGTCGAAGTGCTTCGCAAGGAAGTCGGTGAGATAGAAGGTGCCGAGCTCCTCGTCGTGCAGCGCCTCGAACGTGCGCGCACCGGCGAACACCTCGTAGCAGTGCGCGCCGGGAAGCCGTTGCACGCCGGGAAAGTCGCCGAGCAGCGCATCGAGCCCGCCGCCGGTCCCGCAGTCGGCGTACGCGACGAACACCGGCCGCCCCGCGTCGTTGGCGGCTTGCAGGCGCGGGCGCAACGCGGGCGCGATCGCGTCGGGGCGGTTGTGCAGGTTCGCCGGCAGGTACTCGACGTCGACCTGCTGCTCGAATCGCGCCGCCGCGAGCACCGCCCGGAGTTCACCGGCGAGTGCGCCGCACGCGAGCACGAGCGGGCGCGGCATCGTCGTGGGCACGATCGTCACGCGGCCCGATGCGCCTGTACGAGCGCCTTGGCCGTCTCGGCCGCGACCGCGGCGTCGCGGCAGTACGCGTCGGCCCCGATCGCCGCGCCGAACTCCTCATTGAGCGGCGCGCCACCGACCAGGACGATGTAGTCGTCGCGGATGCCCTTGGCGACGAGCGTCTGGATGACGACCTTCATATAGGGCATCGTCGTGGTCAGGAGCGCCGACATCCCCAGAATGTCGGGCTTGTGCTCGTCGAGGGCGGCGAGGAAGGAGTCGGCGTCGGTGTTGATGCCGAGATCGAACACCTCGAAACCGGCGCCCTCGAGCATCATCGCGACGAGGTTCTTCCCGATGTCGTGGATGTCGCCCTTCACCGTGCCGATAACCACCTTGCCGATGGGCTCGACCCCGGTTTCGGCGAGCAGCGGGCGCAGGATCGCCATGCCCGCCTTCATGGCATTGGCGGCGAGGAGGACTTCGGGCACGAAGAGAATGCCGTCGCGGAAGTCGATCCCGACGATGCGCATGCCCTCGACCAGGGCCTGATTCAGGACATCGTCGGCGGTCCAACCGCGTCCCAGCAGGAGATTGGTGCCTTCGGTGATCTCGTCGGCCAGACCGTCGTAGAGATCGTCGTGCATCTGCGAGATCAACGCATCGTCGGCGAGAGCGGCGAGATCGATCTCGCCACCATCGACCGGGGCATCGTCGGGCACTGTGAAATAGTAATCCACGATGTGGCAAGTTGCCACGACTCGGTATGAGTCGGTGCCGGCGAGATCGGCGCGTGCCTCAGCCAGACTTGGGTGCGACCACGAGAACCGTGCCCTGAGCGGCGCAGACCGCGCGGCCTTCGTTCTCCACGTCGATGCGCACGACCGCGGTGCGCTTCGTCAGCGAGATGATCGTGGCCCGGGCGTCGAGCACACCGGTCGTGACGGCGGCCAGGTAGTTGACCTTGAACTCGGTCGTCGCGGCCCACGCGCCGCGCGGGATCACCGGGTACAACACGGTGCCGAGCACATGATCGCACAGGGCGGCGAGCACGCCGCCGTGCAAGTTGCCGAACGGTGTGAGCAGCTCGGCCCTGACCGCGACCTGCGCGTGCAACAACCCCGCGCCGACGTCGACGTGCTCGATCCCGAGGAACGTTGCCAGACCGCCCGCCGCGTTCGCGGATCCCTGCAAACCGGTCGCGACCTTGGCATCGAACTGCGGGAACTCGGGACTCGTCACGCGTGCATCCTGTCATCGTCGGGGACGACGACGGCGTGCACCGGAGATACTTCGCCCTCTCCCGCCATCGTCGAAAGCAGCGCGCCGACGTCGTCGAATCCGGCGATGCGGCGCGGCAGCGCATCGAACGGGAACCGACGCTCGGTGAGCAGGACCAGCGCCTGCTCGTACGCAGCACTGTCGACACCCAACGCGCCCAGTAGCCGGAGCTCCTTGCGAACGATCTGATCGGGATCGAACTCAGCTCCGGCGGCGCCGCCGCCTCGAGTTCCGGCGACGACGACGGTGCCACCCGGTCGGGCGAGGCTGATCGCCTGCGCGAACGCGGCGGGCGCCTTGGCGGTGACATCCACGACGACGTCGGCGAGAACACCGGTCGCGTCGCGCAACGCGCGAACCGGATCGACGCCGTCGACGTCTACGACGAGGTCGGCGCCGAAATCCGGCGCGGCCGCGAGGCGGGGCGCGTCGCGCGCGCCGCGACCCGTCACCATCACGAATCCGGCGCCCGCGTGCTTCGCCGCCGCGCACGCGGCCAGTCCGCGCACTCCCGGGCCGAGCACGGCGACCGTGTCACCGGCTTGCAGACCCGGCATGGTCACAGCCCAGCGGATGCCCGCGCCGAGCGGGTTGAACATCGTTGCGGTGACCGGATCGAGCGCCGCGGGCACGCGACACAACATCGAATCGGGCGCCAGGTATTGGTACTGCGCATAACCACCCCACAGACCCGGCGCGCGATCGACATTGACGAATCCGTACATGTCCCGCAGGCCGTGACGCTCGCAGCGCTGATGCGCGCCGGCTCGGCACGCGGCGCACGTTCGGCACGACAGGAACACCTCGACCGCAATGCGATCGCCGGCCTGCACACCCCATCGAGCGGCCGCGCGTGCGCCGACGTGTTCGAGGATGCCGACCGACTCGTGACCGGGCACGAACGGATAGCCCGGGAAGAGCTCGCCGGTGAACTCCTCGTGATCCGTGCCGCACAGACCGCACGCTTCGACCCGTAGCACACCGTCGTCGTCGCCGGTCTCAGGCATCGGAAGCTCACGGGCAACCAAAGTCCGCGGTGCTTCGAGCACGAGCGCGCGAGCCAACGGCATTCCGGCCACCTCGATCTCTGCCGAACGGGCGATTTCCGGCCATCTGCGACCGTAGTTCGCGGTCGTGCGTCGCACAGGCTTATGGTGCAGTCATGACAACGACTTGGTTAGTGCGTTGTGGCGATGGTGGCCGCCACATCGATGACGCGGTCAGCCGCGGCATCATCACCGTGGAATTCAGCGCGACGGACGCGACCGGCTTGTCGGTCGAGGAGATCGCGGCCCAACTCGAGGGGACCAAGTCGCGCACCGCGGTCAACCGGCTCGCCGAGATGCTGTTCGCCTTCGCGAACGAGCTCGAGAAGGGCGACGCGATCATCTCCTCCGATCGCGCCCGGCGCCAAGTGGTCGTCGGTCGGGTGGCCGGACCCTACGAATGGGTCGAGGCCGAGGTGATCCCCGACCAGCACCACACTCGCCTCGTCGACTGGAAGGCGCGCTGGGGATGGGACGATCTCCCGGCGCCGGTGAAGAATACCGTCTTGCACTACCAACGCACGGTATTGAAGTTCCCCGATCAGGAGTCGGCGCGGGCGCTCGCCGAGGAAGCCGAAGCATCGGGACTGGCCGCGGTCTACGCGCCCCCCGCGCGGCGCACGCGCGGTTCGGCCATCGATCCCCGGCTCGAAGGCGCGAGCCGCAGCGAGCGGCTCTGCACCTCGTGCTTCATCATCCGCCCCCTCTCCGAATTCGAGGGCGAATCGGCGACGTGTCGCGTCTGCGAGTGACCGACTGAGGCGTCAGCCGTCGGCCCCGTTGTCGACATTGTCGTGATGCATCATGTATCCGACATTGCGGATGCAGCTGATGGTGAGGCCGAGAGGAGCGATGCGCTTCCGCAGCCGTGACGTATGCGTACGCAACGTCTCGCGGCGCGCGTCGGGCCCGCTGAACACCTGGAGGGCAAACGTCTCGTCGCGCACGACCGCGCCGAAGTTCTCGATGAGGATCTCCGCGAGTGCCTGCTCCCGGGGCGACAGGAACACGAGCGAGCCGTTTTGCCGGAGCACGCCGAACTCGTCGACGCTCGGGAGCGTGTGCGCACGCTGGTGTTCGGCGAGTGAGTCCGCGCGGGCGCGGAGCTCCTCGTCGTCGACGGGAACGCGGGCCCAGTCTTCGAGACAGCTCGTGCACGCCGGCGGCGGACTCCCCGGCGACACCAACAGCAGGCGCGGCACGCCTCGGCGGGCGAGCTCGCTCAGCTCCTGCTGTTGGTCCGGCCAGCGGAGTACCGCGACGTCGGAGTGGGGATCGGCGATCAGATCGCCCGATCAGATCGCGTCGTCGCCGAGCTCACCGGTGCGGATGCGCATGACCCGGTCGACGGGGACGGCCCAGATCTTGCCGTCACCGATCTTGCCGGTACGTGCGCTCTCGGCGATGAGGTCGACGACCTTGTCGACGGCGGCAGTGTCCACGAGCACTTCGATCATCACCTTCGGGACGAACTCGACTTTGTACTCGCTGCCTCGGAATGCTTCGGTCTTGCCGCCCTGGCGGCCGAAGCCCTGGATTTCGCTGACGGTCAGACCGAGGATGCCTCCGGCGCGGAGTGCCTCCTTCACGTCTTCGAGCTTGAACGGTTTGATGATTGCGGTCACGAGATGGGCCATGAGGTCTCCCTGGCAGAACGCCGGATAAGGAACGGCTTGAGGTCGAGAGGTGGGGAAGCGGGGAGGCCGGGCCGACTCGACCCGACCCTCCCGTTCCGTTCATCCTCGTCGGGTCAGGTGGAACGCTCCGATCCCGATACCGGCGTCGACGAGCCCGTTCCGAGCGGACCGGAAGATCCGGTCGGTGTCGTGTAGCTCATGCCGTAGCCGAACTCCATGTGGTAGGCGGGGGTTCCGTGCTCCGAGATGTCGAGACCTTCGAGCTCGAGATCGCGCTCGAGCCGCAGGTTCCAGGAACCCTTCAGCTGCCTGATGGCGAACATGACGATCAGGGCGACCGACGAGACGATGATGACGCACGCCGCGCTGCCGATGAACTGCGCCTTGAGTTGATCGATGCCCCCGCCGTGGAACAGTCCCTGGACCGTGGTCGACGTATCGGTGCCATCGGGGGTCGGGATGCCGTACGTACCGGTTGCGAACAACCCCAGACTGAGCGTGCCCCAGATCCCGGCAAAGGCGTGGACGGGAACGGCTCCGATCGGGTCGTCGATGCGGAAGTGCTCGAGGAGCTGGATTCCGTACACCACGACGACACCGGCGATCGCCCCGATCCACACCGCCCCTCCCGGCCCGACCCAATAACACGGACAGGTGATGGCGACGAGACCTCCGAGGAACCCGTTCACGGAGATGCCGAGGTCCCACTTCTTGGTCATCGGGTAGACGACCAACACCGCAACCATGCCGCCGGCGCACGCGGCGATGGTCGTGTTGGCGGCCACCCGGCCGATGCCTTCCCAGTCCATCGCCGAGAGCGTGGAGCCGGGGTTGAAGCCGTACCAGCCGAACCAGAGGATGACACCACCGATGGCGCCCCACGTGAGGTCGTGCGCCGGCATCGGGCCACCGCCGTCACGCTTGAACGTGCGACCGAGACGCGGACCGAGTGCGATGGCGCCCGCGAGGGCGATCATGCCGCCCACGGTGTGTACGACGGTCGAGCCTGCGAAGTCACGGAAGAACGCACCGCCGGTGCCGAACGCCTTGAAGAGCGCGCCGCTCCCGTTCTGGAGCCAGCCGCCCGGACCCCACACCCAGTGGCCGAAGATCGGGTAGATGAACCCCGAGACGCAGGTGCTGTAGAGGATGTCGCCCTTGAAGCTGGTGCGACCGACCATCGCGCCCGAGGTCACCGTCGACGCGGTGTCGGCGAAGGCGAACTGGAACAGCCAGAAGGCGAGGAACGCCACGCCGGTCGTGCCGTATCCGGCCGTCATCCCGTGCAGGAAGAAGTATTGGTGGCCGATGAAGCCGTTGCCGGCCCCGAACTGGAACGCGAAGCCGATCGACCAGTACAGGAGGCCGCACAGGCACGTGTCGAACACGCACTCCAGCAGCACGTTGACGGTCTCGCGCGATCGCGCGAAGCCCGCTTCCAGGCCCATGAAACCGGCCTGCATGAAGAACACGAGGAACGCCGTGACGAGAACCCAAACGGTGTTGATCGGGCTCACGAAGTCGTTGGTCTTGTGCACGATCGTGTCGGCAGCACCTGCGGCCGAGTTGAAATACCAGTCCACCCCCTTCATCGCGCCGAGGAGCACGACCACTCCCGTCATCTTCCCCGCGAGGACGATGCCGACGAGCTTGCGCGCTTCCTTGTCTTTCAGTCGGTGGAGTCGTGTTTGCATGTGCGCAATGTAAGGAGTGTCGGTTTCCCATTTGTGTGCGAGTTGTAAAGCCCGCGGGACGCGCTCCTGACGTGAATCTGACGAAATCACTGCCCATACGGCACTCGCTACCGTGGTGACGGTGCAGCTCGAACGGGCCCCGCTACTCGCCGACGGCACCCTCACAGGCGCGCTTTGGTGCCGCCGCCACAGCGAGCTGATCGACGAGTGGCTCGCCGCGCTCCTCACCGAGGTGGCCGGCACCGACCTCGACGGCGTGGCACTCGTCGCCGTCGGCGGCTACGGCCGGTCGGAGCTGTGTCCGCAGAGCGATCTCGACGTCATGCTCTTGCGCAACCCGCGTCGCGACGTGAAGGCCGTTTCCGAACGCATCTGGTACCCGATCTGGGACGCGGGCCTCAAGCTCGGGCACAGCGTGTGCACGCAGCGCGAAGCACTCGAGATCGCCGACGACGATCTCGACACCGCGACCGCGCTCTTGAGCGCGCGGCACATCGCCGGTGATGCATCACTCACCGCAGACTTGAACGCGGCGGCGCGAGCGCATTGGGAGCAGCGCGCGAAGCGATGGCTCGAAGCGCTCCGCGTACGTGTCGACGCGCGCCATGCGCAGGCTGGTGAAGTCGCCTTCATGCTCGAACCCGATCTCAAGGAAGGACGCGGCGGCTTGCGCGATGTGCATTCGCTGCATTGGGCGCAAGCTGCGCGCAGCATCCTGCTCGAGCACGACGAGCAAAGCCTCGCGACCGCGTACGCAACACTGCTCGACGCGCGCGTCGAGTTGCACCGGCGAACGGGACGGCCGAGTAACGTGCTCGCGCTCCAGGAACAAGACGCGGTTGCGACCGCCCTCGACCTGGCCAACGGCGACGCGCTCATGGCGAAGATCGCGTCGGCCGCGCGCGCGATCGCCTGGACCAGCGACGACGCCTGGCGCCGGATCCGATCGGCGTTGCGCGGACCGCGGGGACGCAACAGGAAGCGCGATCGCGTTTTCGGCGACGGCGTCGTCCTGCGCGACGGAGAGGTCCGGATCGCGGACGATGTCGATCCCGCGGATGACCCTCTCCTCGCGCTCCGCGCCGCGCGTTGGGCCGCCGAGCTCGCAACGATGATCGATCGCGACTCGCTCGAACGCCTGGCCGAGCGTGCGCCCGAGATCGGCGGTCCCTGGCCGCCCGAAGCGCGCGAGATCCTCGTCGGCCTGTTCCGCGCCGGCGCCGAGGCGATACCCGTGATCGAGGCGCTCGACCACCGCGGGATCTGGACGCGCATCCTCCCGGAGTGGGAGCCGGTTCGATCGCATCCGCAGCGGAGCTCGTATCACCGGTTCACGGTCGACCGGCATCTGCTCGAGACGGTCGCCAACGCGTCGGGGCGGGCGGACCGGGTCGACCGCCCCGATCTCCTGGTGATGAGCGCGCTGCTCCACGACCTCGGCAAGGGCGGGGACGGCGATCACACCGCGGCGGGCATCGAGATCGCCCGGCGGCTCGGGACGCGGCTCGGCTTTCCCGAAGCCGACATCGAGGTGCTTGCCGAGTCGGTCGCCAACCATCTCCTGTTGTCCGAGGTGGCGTTGCGCCGCGATCTCGACGATCCGGCCACGATCCAGCGGGTCGCCGATCGGGTCTCCTCGCTCGGCAACCTGCGCCTCCTGGCGGCCCTGACCGAAGCCGACTCGCGGGCGACGGGTCCCGCCGCCTGGGGACCGGCGCAAGCCCAACTCGTCGCCGTGCTCGTGAGCCGGGTTGCAAAGCGCATGGGTGACGCCGACGTCGAAGAGACGGCGGTCTCGAAGTTCCCCAACGACGCGCACCGAACGCTCCTCGCCTCGGACGGTACGCAGATCGTGACCGAGAACGAGCTGCTCACGATCGCGACCCCCGACCGTCCTGGGCTCTTCTGCAAGGTCGCGGGTGTGCTCGCGTTCCACGGCCTCGACGTCGTTTCCGCATCGGCCTACTCCGCCGAGGGGCGCGCGCTCTCGGAGTTCGGTGTCTCCGATCCGTTCCGGGCCGAGACACCGTGGCCGCGTATCGAGCGCGACCTCGAGCTCGCGCTCGACGGGCGGCTCGCGGTGCAGGCGCGCGTCGCCGAGCGGGCGCAGCGGTACGCGAAGCCGGATCAAGGGGAGTGGCGCGCGCCGATCACGGTGGTGCGCTTCGACAACGACGCGTCGGACGCCGCAACCGTCATCGACGTCCACACGGTCGACGGCGTCGGAGTGCTGTATCGCATCACGCGCGCGCTCACGGAGTTCGACGTCGACATCCGGTCGGCGCGCGTCCAGACACTCGGCGCGCAAGTGGTCGACGCGTTCTACGTGGTCGATCCTCAGGGTCAGAAGATCACGAACACCGACACCGCGGCGGAGATCGAGCGCGCGATCATCCACGCCCTGAGCACGAAGTAAAACGGGTCGGAGCCCGACCGCAGGACCCGGGCCGGTAGCGCAGGAACAGGAAGTCGTCCTGTTCGTATACCGCGTGCAGGGCGAGCACCGAGAGCTCGTCGAGCGTCGAACCCGACAGGATGCGCTTGGCATCGCCACTCGCGAGACGAGGCGCGGAGGTCACGCACAGCTCGTCGAGCAGGTCGGCGGCCGCCAACTGACCGTTCAGCGTCGGCCCGCCCTCGGCGAGGACCGACCGCACGCCGCGCGGCGCCAGTTGTTGCAGCGCGAGCGGGAAGTCGACGTCACCCTCGCCGGCGACGATCACGTCGGCAACGGCGGCCGCGCGATTGCGGTCGGCTTCCGGGGCGTCGGTCACGGTGATGACGACCGGGCGTTCCGCCGCGTCCGTGAAGAACGGCGTCTCCCAATCGAGACGGCAGCTCCGCGACACGACGGCGATTGGCGGAACCGCAGTCTGGCCCCGCGCCGCGCGCGAGGCGCGCAGGGGTTCGCTCAGCTTGGCGGGCCCGTAGCCCTCCGCGCGCATCGTGCCGGCCGCGACGAGCACGAGATCGGCGAATGATCGCAGCACGGGGAACAAGGCCTTGTCGGCGGGACCGCCGAGCGCCCCGGAGACTCCGCCCCACGACGTGCCGCCGTCGACGCTCACGATCATGTTGAGCCGAACCGCCGGCCGCCCTACGACGACGGGGAGGTCGGCGTACGCGTCCAGCGCCTCGATCTCGGCGATCGCTTCGGGGTAGAGCTTTCGCATCGCGCCCGAGCGTACATACCGTTGCCAACCGATCAGGGGCGAGCCGCCAGCCGGTTGAGCGCCGAGCCGGCGCGGAACCACTCGATGTGCTCGGCCGACAGCGAGTGGGTCGCGGCGATGAGATCCGTCGACGCGTCGGCGTGATGGAGCGCGACCTTCACGGTGCTTCCGGGCGCCAGGTGCTCGAGATCGAGGATGTCGACGGCGTCGGCCGCCTGGACCCGGTCGTAGTCGGAGGGATCGGCGAACACGAGGGTGAGCACGCCTTGCTTCTTCAGGTTCGATTCGGCGATCCGGGCGAACGAACGAGCCAGCACCGCCCGCCCGCCCATGAATCGCGGTTCCATCGCGGCCAGCTCGCGTGACGAGCCCTCGCCGTAGTTCTCGTCGGCCACCGCGATCCAGTCGATGCCGGCGCGCTTGTACGACGCCGCGAGGTCGGGTAGCGCCACGACGGAGCCGTCGCGTGCATCCACGCCGAATCCGGGTTGATCGGCGAACGCGTTGACCGCGCCGAGAAACAGATTCTGGGAGATGTTCGTGAGATGCCCGCGGTACTGCAGCCACGTCCCGGCCGGTGACACCTGATCCGTTGTGCATTTCCCGCGCGCTTTCAGCAAGACGCGCAAGCCCCGGATGTCGCGCCCGTCCCAGGTCGCGAACGGTTGCAAGAGCTCGATGCGGTCGGAGTCGGGTCGCACTGTGATCGCGATGCTCGCCGGGTCCTCGGCGGGCGCGACGAAACCCCGCGCGCTGCGCTCGAAGCCGCGCCCGGGCAGGTCGTCGGCAACGGGAGCGTCGAAGTCGTCCAGGAACGAGCCGTCGAGCCGCCCGGTCAGCGCCATCCCGACCACGGTCTCCGGTGATCCGATGAACGCGAGCGTCTCCTCGTTGCCGTCGTTGCGGGCCGGGAAGTTGCGGTTGAACGACGTCACGATCACGTTTGGGCCGGAGGGCGCGCCGACCCGTTCCCACTGCCCGATGCACGGACCGCACGCGTTGGCGAGCACGGTCGCGCCGATGGCTTCGAGGTCGCCGAGGAAGCCGTCGCGTTCGATCGTGGCGCGGACCTGCTCCGAACCCGGTGTGACCATGAGCGGGCTGCGCACGCGCAGTCCCCGCGCTGAGGCTTGGCGTGCGACGTGCGCGGCCCGTCCGATGTCCTCGTAGGAGGAGTTCGTACACGAGCCGACGAGCGCGGCCGAGATCTCGCTCGGATAGCCCTCGCGTTCGGCAACGGCGGCGATCTCGGAAACCGGACGGTCGAGATCGGGGGTGCGCGGGCCGACGAGATGCGGCTCCAGATCATCGAGGTCGATCTCGATCACGCGGTCGAAGAACCTTCCGGGATTCGCATCGATCTCCTCGTCGTGATCCAGCGACGTCGCGTTGCGATCAGCCAGGTCGGCAATGGCATCGCGGCCGGTGGCCCGGAGGTACTTCGCGATGTTGGAGTCGTACGGGAACAAGGAGCAGGTCGCACCGATCTCCGCCCCCATGTTGCATACGGTTGCCTTGCCCGTCGCGGAGATGGATCGGGTTCCGGGGCCGAAGTACTCGACGATCGCACCGGTCCCGCCCTTGACGCCGAGCATGCCGGCGACCTTCAAGATGACGTCCTTGGGCGCGGTCCACCCCGTGAGTCGTCCCTCGAGCCGCACGCCGATGTGCAACGGCACGCGGAGATTGAACGGCCAACCCGACATCACGTCGACGGCGTCGCCGCCCCCGGCACCCACCGCGATCATCCCGAGGCCACCCGCGTTTGGCGTGTGCGAGTCGGTGCCGATCATCATGCCGCCGGGAAATGCGTAGTTCTCGAGCACGACCTGGTGGATGATCCCGCTGCCGGGCTTCCAGAAGCCGATTCCGTACTTCGCACAACCGGCCGCCAGAAAGTCGTAGACCTCGCGGTTCTCGTGGATCGCCGCCGCCAGGTCGGCATCGGCCCCGACCCGCGCCCGGATCAGGTGGTCGCAATGAACGGTCGCCGGGATCGCCGACCGGGAGAGCCCGGCGAGCATGAACTGCAACAGCACGACCTGCGCCAGCGCGTCCTGCAGCGCGACGCGGTCGGGGCGGTAGTCGCCGTAGTCGACGCCGCGGCCGGTTCCGACCGTCCGCGGATCGTCGGCGTGCGCGAACAGGATCTTCTCGCCGAACGTCAGTGGGCGGTCGACCCGCTCGCGCGCCACCGCGACGGATGCCGCGAGCTTCGCGTACGCGGCGGCGACGAGCGCGGGAGGTGTGGTGGGGCCGACGGGCTCGGGGACGGCAGTGTGTTCAGACATGTTGGCGCGCTCCGGTTGCAAGGGAGAACTCGATCTCGAATGTCGTGCGGTCGGCGGGGTAGCGGTGCTCGGAATAGAGGACCGGCTCCCCGGTCACGTCACACGTGACGCGCCGCACCAGCAACAGCGGGTCGCCGGGCGAGCACGCGAGGAGGGCGGCCGCGCCCGCATCGGCGACTTCGGCCGTGATGGTCTGATGGACCGACTCGAGCTCGACGCCGCGAATCGGCAACAGGTCGTAGAACGTCGTACGGGCGACATCCGCGCGCGAGACGTCGGCACCGATGTCGGCGCGTACCCACACCGTGACCAGCGCGAACGGCTCGTCGTCGGCGAGGTTGACCCGTTCGACGCGCAGGACCTCGGTCTCGGCGTCGGGGAGTCGCAAGGCGCCGGCGACGACGGACGGCGCGTCGACGAACCCGAACGCGACGATCCTCCGCCCGGGCGTCGCGCCCGCGGCTTCCACGGCCGCTTCCACGGTCCGGACCCGGCCCAACGGCTGGCGCAGCGGATCGACCGCGGCGAACCAGCCCGCACCGCGCCGGCTCGTCACGAGGCCTTCCTGGCGCAACAAGTCGAGCGCCCGGCGGATCGTCACCCGGCTGGTGCCGTACTCCCGGGCCAGATCCATTTCGCCCGGCAGGGCGCCCCGCGGGCCGACGTCGCGGGCGACGAGCCGGGCGCGCAATGCGTCGGCGAGGTCGAGGTGCTTCACGACCTGTATCGTACTTGTCTACTCCGGAGATGACAAGTCTTTCCGACGTTCGGCCCGACGGACCCACACGGCCAGAGCCTGCGGCGTCATCCCGAACCGGGCCGCGGTCTCGACGATGACGAACCATTGCGTCCGGCGCTCCTGCTGGCGCTCGAACACCTGCTGCACCGCCCGGCTGCGAACCGCGGGCTCGACGGGTTCGCCGCACGTGACCACAACCGACGCGCGGCGCCCGACGCGGTAGTCCTCCATCTTCGGCGTACCGACGAGCCCCGAACCCGTCCAGTCGAAATACTCGAACGTCCAACCGAAGCTCGAGAGCATCGCGTCGAGTCCCGTCTTGCTCGGCCACCCCTCGAGCTGCGCGCCGACGGGTGGGGGGTTGCCGGCCACCGGCGCTCGGATCTCGATGGCGGCGCGCTCGATGTGCGAAACGTTCGTATCGATGATCAAGGTTCTCGGCGCGTGTTCGGCAATCGTCTGGAGCAGCCGCATGTGGTCGTTGATGTGGTACAGGATCCCGAAGCAGAACACGACGTCGCAGGAGTGTTCGAGCTCGGGGACGAGGTCGAACATGTCGCCGAGCAGGAACTCATAGGAGTCGCGCGCCACATCGTGGAGCGCCATGTTCTCGTTCGCCTTGCTCACGAGGTGAGGTTCGTGCTCGATACCGATCACCGAGGCCGCGCCGTTCTGCAGCGCCGCGAAGCTGAAACGACCGTCGTGACTGGCGAGATCGAGCACGCGAGCACCCTTGATGATCTCGCGATTCGTGTGGATCAGCGCGAGGTAGCGCGCATTGAGGCGATCGAGCCACGGGCCGGTCTCACTCGTCTCGACGAAGCGCGGAAACTGTTCGAAGAAATGCGCCGGCTCGGCTCCGTCATCGACCTCGCGCGGTCCCGTCACGCGGCGGAGATTACCGGTTGGCCTGCAACGCGCCCGGTAGTTGCTCGAGGATCTGTGCGACCACCGCCGCGGGCGTCGACCGGTCCGACTCCACCGCGAAGTCGGCGACCCGCGCGAAGAGCGGATCACGTTCCGACGCTTGGCGCGTAATGAGTCGAGTCGGTTCTTCCGCGGCGAACGGCCGAACGTGTGACCGGGGCATACGCGCGACGAGTGCGGCGACCGCGGCGTGAAGCCATACGACGAACGCGTCGCGTCCGAGCGCGCGCCGAACGTCTGCCCCGCTGATCGTCGAGGCCGCCGCCGCGATCACGGACGCCTCGGGCGCGCGGAGGGCGGCGAGCAAGCCTTCCGCCTCCTCGTGGTGGAGCGCGTCGACACCATCGCGCGCCGCGAGGTCGGCGGCCGTCGTTCCGGTGCGGGAGAAGAGCTGCGCGTCGTTGTCGACGAACGGCCGATGCAGCGCCGCCGCGAGGGGCACGCCGATCGTCGACTTGCCG
Organism: Acidimicrobiia bacterium; assembly: GCA_038320885.1. Classification (GTDB taxonomy): domain Bacteria; phylum Actinomycetota; class Acidimicrobiia; order IMCC26256; family PALSA-610; genus JBBQER01. The sequence continues at coordinate 1,081 of JBBQER010000049.1, read as the reverse complement.
GAACCCATCGCGCCAACGAGAACGACGTGCTGCGCCCGGCGACTCCCGGCTCGGCTGGGGTCAGGCACGCGCGTCGACGATGTCTTCCTTCGTGAAGAACGTGCTGTCGGCGCGGGCGCGGAAGTTGAGGTAGCGGCAGCCTTGCGCACCGGCGCGAAAGGCGTACAGCGTATTGCCGGGAATGAACAGCGAGGCGCCCGGTCCGCACACCCGTCGACCGAGATGCAGTTCGCCTTCCACCACCGCGATGATCTCGTCGTCGGTGTGGGCGTGCGTGCCGATCTCGAGCCCGGGCTCGAGTTGGATCTCGAAGAGTTGGAGCTTGCCCGGATCGCCGTGGTGCAGGCGCACCGACGTATCGGCGACCTCGGCCGCGGTCAGACGTTCCTTCAGCGCGTCGGGATAGACGTCGACCGGCTTCAGGAAGTCGGACGCCGCCGGGTCGAAGAACTTGATCGCCGCCATGGATGAGCTCCGATCTCAGAAGATTGCGACCCGATTGTCGCGCCACCATCGTGCCTAGAGTGCCCGCCGTGCAACACGCGCTGTACGTCCCGCCGTTCGCGACGTTCGGCGACGTCAATCTGCTCGTCGACCTCGCGCAGTGTGCCGAGCAGGCCGGTTGGGACGGATTCTTCCTCTGGGACCATCTGCTGTACCAGGACGACGTGCCGTTCGTGGACGCCTGGATCGCGCTGGCGGCGATCGCGGCCGGCACCGAGCGCATCCGTCTCGGACCCCTCGTCACGCCGCTGCCGCGGCGCCGACCCTGGAAAGTCGCGCGCGAATCGGTGACCCTCGACCACCTCAGCGCGGGCCGGCTCGTGCTGGGCGTCGGACTCGGCATCGACTTCTGGCGCGAGTTCGGTGGATTCGGCGGTGAGGCGGCCGACGACTCGGAACGAGCCGTGCTGCTCGACGACGGAATCGAGATCATCACGCGCCTCTGGTCCGGCGAACGCGTCACCTACGAAGGATCACGGCTCCGCGTCAACGACGTGCGGTTTCTGCCGAAGCCGTTTCAGACGCCGCGCATCCCGATCTGGTCGGCGGTGCTCTGGCCGCCGAGGCCGAACCCCAT
>JBBQER010000048.1:0-29672 GCA_038320885.1 Acidimicrobiia bacterium | reverse complement strand
GACGAGCCGGGTGTTGCCCGGCTCGGCTTCGGCGTGCCACTGGTCCGCCATCGGTCGCGCCGGCTCGCGCTCGGCGTCCAGCACAACGGTGAGGAGATCGGTCCCCGAGACGCCGTCGACCATGCAGTGGTGCACTTTCGACACCAGTGCCCAGTGATCGTGCTCGAGTCCCTCGACGATCCACATCTCCCACAGGGGCTTGTGCCGGTCGAGCTGTTGCGACATGACGCGACCGACCAGGTTGCGCAGCTCGTGGTCGCCTCCCGGAGCCGCGAGCGCCGTGTGCCGGAGGTGATAGCCGAGGTTGAAATGCGGATCGTCGACCCATACCGGCCGGCCGAGTTGGAGCGGCACGAACCGCACCTTCTGGCGGTAGCGCGGGACCGCGGGAAGCTTGCCCGCGACCATCTGCGCGACATCGGACGGTGTCGGTGGCGGACCCTCGAACACCGCGACCGAGCCGATGTGCATGTGGCTCACCGCGTCTTCGACATGCAGGAACGATGCATCGAGCGGGCTCATCCGGTCCATGCCCAACCTCCGTCTGTGGTCGGCTTCCTATGTACTCGACAACACGAAGCCTTCGTAACCCTTCGCCGCGACGTCGTCGCATTTCGCCGCGTACGTCGGGAAGCCGAGCAGCGGCATGAACACCCGCGGCTTCCCGGGCACGTTGGCGCCGAGATACCACGAGTTGCACGACGGGAACAGCGTGAAGTCGGCGACCACGTTGACGAAGTCGACCCACGCGTCCTGCGCCTCGAGCGTCGCCTCGATGCGGCGATGCCCGTTCTCGCGCAGGTACCCGATGCAGTCGGTGATCCAGTTCACGTGCTGCTCGATGGACACGATCATGTTCGTCAGCACCGACGGGCTGCCGGGCCCCGAGATCGTGAAGAAGTTCGGGAAGCCCACTGAGTTGAGACCCAGATAGGTGCGCGGACCCGCCGACCACGCGTCCTGCAACGTCCGGCCGTCGCGTCCGCGAATTTCGATGCTCAGGAGCGCGCCCGTCATCGCGTCGAATCCGGTGGCGAAGACGATGCAGTCGAATTCGAACTCGCGGTCGCCGACGCGCAAGCCGTGGGGCGTGATCTCGGAAATGGGCTCCGAGCTCACGTCGACCAGCTCGACGTTGTCGCGATTGAACGTCGCGAAGTACCCCGTGTCGACGCACAGGCGCTTGCACCCGATGACCGTCGTCGGGGTGAGGCGCGCCGCGACGTCGGGATCCTTCACGATCTCGCGGATCTTGGCGCGCACGAACTCGGCCGCCGTGTCGTTGGCCTTCTTGTCGAGAAGCAGATCGATGAACGCGCCGAGGAACGGCAGGCCACCCTGCTCCCATCGCTCCTCGTAGACGCTCTCGCGCTCGGCGGGGTCGACCTCGAGCGCCGACACCTCGGGTACCGGGAGCCGCGACCCGATCGCCGTCGGCATCAGGCTGTTCTGGGCGCGGAAGGCCGCGTAGTTCTCCTTGATCTTCCGCTTCTCCACTTCGTCGAGCGGCGCGTTGTACGCGGGCACGGAGTAGCTGGCGGTGCGCTGGAACACGACGAGCTCCCGCGCCTGCCGGGCGATGATCGGGATCGACTGGATGCCCGACGAACCGGTGCCGACCACGGCGACGCGCTTGCCGCCGAAGTCGACTCCGTCATGCGGCCAGCGACCGGTGTGGTACGTCTCGCCCTCGAACGAGTCGAGTCCCGGGAAGTCGGGAATGCGCGCCGACGACAGGCACCCCGTCGCCATGATCAGGAACTGCGCCGACACCTCGTCGCCGTCGTCGGTGCGGCCATCGGTGCCCCCATCAGTGCGGAGGGTCCAGCGGGAGGTCGCGTCGTCGTAGGTCGCCGACAGCACGCGCGTGTCGAACTGGATGTCGCGCCGCAGGTCGAACCGGTCGGCAACGTGGTTCGCGTAGCCGAGGATCTCGGGCTGGGTCGCGTAGCGCTCGGTCCACTCCCATTCCTGTTGGAGCTCGTCGTCGAACTGGTAGGAGTACTCCATACTCTCGACGTCGCAGCGCGCGCCGGGATAGCGATTCCAGTACCAGGTCCCACCCACGCCGTCGCCGGCCTCGAACACCCGCACCGACAGCCCGATGCCCCGGGCCCGGTGCAACATGTACATGCCGGCGAACCCGGCCCCCACGACTACGACGTCGTACTCAGCCACGACCGCATCGTAATCAGGCGCGGGATCGCTCGATCCGGCGCAGCGCCCAGCTCGCCGACGAGGTCGTGGCCGCCGCGTTGCTCAGCTCCACCCGGCCCCTCCCCGCGCGCTTCGCGCAGTAGAGCGCCTGATCCGCGGCGGAGAGCAGCGAGTCGGCGTCGGCGCCCCGCACGAACGCGATGCCGACGCTGGCGCCGACGTCGACGTGCGTCGCCGAGATGCTCACCCGCCGGGCCAGGACGTCGCGAATCCGGCAGCCCAGCGCGACCGCCTCGCTCGGATCCTCGAACGAGTCGGACACGACGACGAACTCGTCGCCGCCGACGCGCGCCACGATGTCGCCCGTGCGGACCACACCCGAGAGCCGGGCCGCGACGGTCCGCAGCACCTCGTCGCCCACCGCGTGGCCGAACACGTCGTTGACGTTCTTAAACCCGTCGAGATCGATGTAGAGCGCGGCGACCCGGCGGCCGCCCGCGAGCTTGATCCCGAGTGACTCGAAGAGCGCGGTCCGGTTGGCGACGCCGGTGAGCGCGTCCTGGCGCGCATCCGCCTCGAGCCGCTGCTCGAGTACCCGGCGCTCGGTGATGTCGGTCACCAGCGCGACGGCGCCCAGATACAAACCGAGATGATCGATGATCGGACTGACGTTCATGCGCGTCCACACCCACCGACCCGTACGCGTCTTGAGCTGCACGTCGCTCTCCCGGGCGACGCCGGACCCGAAGCTGTCGACGTTGTCAGCCGCAACCGCCTTGATCTCGTCGTCCATGAAGTCGAGCATCTGGTGCTCGAGCATCTCGCTGACGGTGGTGTCGAGCATGTCGGCCATCGCGCGATTCGCGAACGTGGTCCGCCCCGCCGCGTCGACCGTCCAGATGCCTTCGCGCGCGAGCTCGACGATGAGCCGGTGGTGTGCCTCGCTCTGGCGCAGCGCTTCTTCGGTGCGCATGCTGCGCTCGACATCGCGGATGTTCAGGAGCAAACCGCTCACGTTCTCGTCGGCGAGGTGGTTGGTCGCGATGATCTCGGTCTGCTGCCAACCGCCGTCGGCCCGGCGCAGACGCATGAGCAACGGAAGCGGCCGCGAGTCGGGGGAGCCCATCGTCGACGCGAACCCTTCGAGCGCGGCGATCTGGTCGTCGGGATGCACGAGCTCGAACGCGTTGCGCCCCGCGGCCGCGCCGGGCTCGTAGCCCAGCATCGCGTCGGTCGTCGGGCTCGCGTAGCGCACGGTTCCGTCGCCGTCCACGACGACGAGACCGTCGCTCGAGTGCGAAACGATCGCCCGTGCCAGCTCCGCCGGTAACTCCACGATTCACTATCGGAAGGGCCGGGAGCCGACCTAACCCCCGAACGCGGCGCTCGGCGCCCGTCAGGCGGGGTGCGACGGGTCGTGCAGGTTTCCGTCCAGGAGCCGGACGTAGCCCAGCGCCCGGCGGAGCGACCGGGTCCGGTGCGCGATCTGCCGGACCCGGAGTGCGAATTCGCCGTTCGCGAACGGACGGGAGATGAAGTCGTCGGCGCCGGCACAGAGCATCGTCTGGCAGGTGGTCGGACTGGCGTCGCCGCTCACTGCGACCACACCGGTGACGCGGCCGATCACTCCGTCGTGCCGCACGATCTCGCGCAGCACCTCGAAGCCGTCGAGTCCCGGAAGATGCACGTCGAGCACGACGACGTCGGGCGGATGATCGAGCACGATGTCGACCGCCCGCCTCCCGTCCTCCACGGTCACGACGTGCCGGAAGCCTTCGCGCTCCAGGAGTCTCGACATCAGGAGCGCGACACGCGGATCGTCGTCGACCACCATGATGCGGCTGTCTTCGACCCTGAGCTCGAGCGAGTCGGCGTTCGGATCCAGCTCGTCTTCGAGGGTGTCCTCGACCGAGGAGAGGTCGGTGTCCACGTTCAGCAGGGTCATGACCGGTCCTTCCGTGCTGTCGTCTCTCCGGTCATCGGCGAACGGGGCCGCGAACTACCCCACTGCAGCCTCAATTCTGCGCGCCAGTGTTGGGACAAGGTAGGGAGGCGATGGGTGCATTCACCCCGGCGATCCGCCGATGTCGTGAGCCATGCCCACGAAATCAAGGGTTGAAGGCGTAGCCCGCGGCGCGCACCGTGCGAATCCATCGGGGCTGATTGCGATCCGCCTCGATCTTGACCCGGATCCGGCGCACGTACTCGGTGACGGTCGCGGGATCCTGCCAGTCGGCATTCGACTGCCACACCTGGGCGAGCAGCTCACTGTGCGAGAACACCTGCCGCGGCGACCGGGCGAGGAAGGTCAGGAGGTCGTACTCGCGAGCAGTCAGGGGCACCGGCGCGCCCCGAACCTGCACTTCTCTCGCCTTCACGTCTATGCGCAGGTCACCGAAATCGAGCGCGCGCTTGGTGTCCGGCGCGACGCGTCGCAGGATTGCGCGAGCACGCGAAGCGAGCTCGCGCGGCGAAAAGGGCTTCACGACGTAGTCGTCGGCGCCGAGCTCGAGCCCGAGGACGCGATCGACCTCGTCGACCCGTCCGGTGAGCAGGATGACGGGAACGTCGCTCGAGTCCCGGATGGCGGAGAGCACGTCGAACCCGCCGATGGCCGGGAGGTTCACATCGAGGACGACGAGGTCGGGCGCTCCCTCGGCGAGCAGGCGCAGCGCGCCCTCGCCGTCGCCGGCCAGGCATACCTCGAAGCCTTCACGCTCCATGCCGTCGCGCACGAGCGATCGGATGACGTCGTCGTCGTCGACGACGAGGACCCGGCGCGGCGCGCGGGGCGATTCCGGGAGTTCCGCCGGCTGTCTGTTCACAGGTCGTTCCGCCTTGGTGCGTATCGGTTATCGGCCGGCGGAACGGCGAACGTGAACGGCGATCTCCCGCAATTGCTCAATCCGGGGCCGTGGATGTGCCGATGTTCCGGGACGACGGGCGACCGGCGTGTCAGCCGGCCTGGAGGAAAGACGTGATGGCGACACCGATGCGGCGAACCCGCCTCCTGTCCGGTCTGGCGGCCCTGCTCGTCGCTGCCGGCTGGGTCTCGGCCGGAGCCGCCCGCGCCGCGATCACGTCGTTCACCCTCTCCCCCGCGTCGGGACCACCCGCGACCGTCGTGATCGTCGGCAGTTCCGGTTGTTCACCGGGGCTGACGGTCTCGGCCGCCAGCGACTACGTGGCCGTGACGGCGCCGACCCTCCAGGTGTCGACGCGGGTACCCGTGACCGGGTACGGGTTATGGCACGGATCCTTCACCGTCCCCGCCGGCGCGTCCCCCGCTGCGGCGGTGGTCGCCGCGTTGTGCGTGAGCGACGGGCTGCCGTCACTCACCACGTTGTACACACCGCAGACGTTCACCGTCACCGCGCCGCCGGCCACAACCCTGCCCACCACGACGACGACGCCCGGCACGACGAACCCGACCACGCCCACCACCAAGCGGCACTCAACCGGCAGCACGACTCCTCCGACCGACGGAAACCCGAAGCCCGGCGGAGGCGGCGGCTCGGGCTCGACCGTCCCCGTGTTCGGCGGTGTTCCCCCGGACAGCTCGCGCGGCAGTGCCGGCACCACCCCCGGTTCGGAGAACGGCGGGTCCGGCAATGGCGGTTCCGGCACGACGCGGCCGCGCGCGGTCCAGGTCGACATCAGCCGGGCCGCGCAGGCCCGCGCCGCGGACCTGAGTGTTCCGGGGCTGTCGGCCGCGCGCGTCCAGGGATCGGGCGGGCTCGGTTGGCTCGCGTGGCTGCTGCTGCTCGCGCTGGTGGTGGCCGCGGTCGCGGCGCCGTACTGGTTGCGACGATCGCGACAACGCGCCGGCGACACGCCCGAGCCGGGCCCGGCGGCGTGAGGAACGGCATGTCACTTCGTTCGCGCATCCTCCGGACCAGTGCGCTGATCGCCGTCGTCGGCGCCATCGCCACCTCGAGCCTCTTCGTCGTGGTGCGCGGCGACGTCGCGAAGCTCGATCGCGAACGGGTGGATCGTCCGGCGGCCCAGGCACTCCTCGGCGTGCAGCACCTCACGGCGTCGGTCGACCAGATCCTCGCCACCGCCAACGGTGTCGTCGCGACGAGCGGGCTCGACCCGAAACGGTTCCAAGCCGTGCTCGGGCCCGACGTCAACGCCAGCTCGACGCTCGCGGGCATGGCACTCATCGACCGGTCGCGCAATGGGTCGCGCGTCGTCGCGCGGGTCGGGGATACGAGCCTGCTGACGGCCGGACTCCTTGCGCGCAGCGAGCGCGCGCCGCTCGCATCGGCAAGCGGCTCGACCCTCGTTGCATTCCGCCACGACCGCCAGACGTTCGATCTCGGGTTCGCCGCGGGCGCGGCCCACGGAAGTGCGGCCGTCTACCTCGAGGTCGCGCTGCCCGCGACGGCGCCGTCGAGTGTCGGCTTCTCACTGGTCACACGCGGCGCCCATCCGCAGGAAGTGCTCGGCAACGCGGCGCACGCGAAGGATCTCGTAGCGTGGCACGAGCCGGTCTCGTTCGCCGGCTCGAATGTCACGCTCCTCGTCGGCGTCAGCGACCGACCGCCGGGCCTGTTCGGGATCTCGCTTCCCGCGCTCGTGCTCGTCGCCGGTATCGCACTCACGTTGCTCGCGCTGGCTGCCGGCGTCGTGGTCGCGCGCCGGGGCGCCGCCGTACGCTATCTCGGCGTCGAGAATCGCGTCCTCGACGAAGCTCTCGCCGAACAGCACCGCGTTGCGACCGAGCTGCGCGCTTCCGAAGAACGGTTCCGCACGATCGTGCGCGACTCACCCGACCTCATCGTGCTGCTCGACCTCGAACAGGGTACGAGCGAGGTGCTCAACCGCTCCGACTTCTTCGGGCACACGCTCGACGCGATCGCGGTTCCCAACGGCTTGTACGCGACGGTTCACCCCGACGATCGCGGCGACGCCGACCGGCTGTGGGAGCGTATGTACACGCTCGAGCCCGAGCACGTTTGCGAGACGGCGCTCCGCATCTGCGACGGGAGCGGCGAGGTGCGCCACGCGCGGCTCCGGTTCTCACCGCTCGATGCCGCCGACGCGGGCGACGCGGGCGGGAACCCGGTTCGGCGCGTGCTCGGCGCGATCAGCGACATCACGGTCCAGAGCACGAACGAGATCCGTGAGGCCGAGCTCCAGGAGGCGCTGCGGCGATCGCAACGACTCGAGGCGGTGGGGCAACTCGCCGGTGGCGTGGCGCACGACTTCAACAACCTGCTGGCCGCGATCCTCGCGTCGGCCGAGCTGTTGACCGACTACGTTCCCGACGGCCGGCCGCGCGAGTACGCCGACGAGATCCAACGTTCCGCCGTACGCGGCGCGGCACTGGTACGCCAACTCCTCACGTTCGCGCAGCGTGACCGCGCCGAGCCGCGGGTCGTGGAGCTCAACGAGATCGTCTCCGGCATGGAGCCACTCCTCCGGCGCAGCCTCGGCGAGCACGTACAGCTCCAGATCACGACGACCGACTGCTCGACCGAGATCGTCGGCGATCCGACGCATCTCGAACAGGTGATCCTCAATCTGGCGGTCAACGCGCGAGATGCGATGCCGGCGGGCGGCGTGCTGTGGATCGCGACCGCCATCGACTTCGACGACGACGCGCCGCAGAACGATCGCGTCGTTCTCTCGGTGACCGACACCGGCACCGGCATCCCCCCGGACGTGCGTGATCACATGTTCGAACCCTTCCTCACCACCAAGGATCCGGGCCAGGGCACGGGCCTCGGGCTCTCGACCGTGCAGTCCATCGTGACGGGGATGGAAGGTCGCATCGAGGTGCACACGAGGATGGACGAGGGGACGACCTTCGAGATCTCGTTCGCCCGCCGCTTCGGTGAGCTCGACCCGACGGCACCGACGGCCACCGCGGAGATCGACGGCGCGGGAACGCGCATCCTGCTCGTCGAGGACGATGACGCCGTGCGGAGCGCGCTGGCGCACCGACTCGAGCGCCTCGGCTTTGCCGTGAGGAGCGCGACGAGTGGGTCGGACGCGCTGCAGGCCGTCGAGCAACGCACGTTCGATCTCGTGCTGACCGACTCCGTCATGCCCGGCATCTCGGGTCCGGAGCTCATCGAGCACCTGCGCGAATCCCGACCGGAGCTGCGCATCATTCTCATGTCGGGCTACACGCCGGGCACGACGCTCAATGGTGGAGGCGACGGCGACGACGCGAGCGCCGGCTATCAACACCTGCGCAAGCCGTTCACGACATCACAACTCGCGCACGCGCTGTCGATCGCGTTCCAACCCGACCCCATCGAAACGCCGACCTCGCCGACCTGACGCGTTCGCGGGCTCAGTTGGCGAGCGCGGCCGCGAGTATCGCGGCGACCGAGCGGTCCACATCGGCGGCGGTCGTCGCCCAGCTCGACACCGAGATGCGCATCAAGCGCATACCGTGCCATGTCGTCGCACCCATCCAACACTCACCGCTGCGCTGGACCGCGTCGATCACGCGATCTGTGGTTGCGTCGCGCTCGGCGCCGGTTCCGGTGCCGAATCGCACCAACACCTGGTTGAGCACGACGTCGTTCACGACTTCTACACCGTCAGCCCGGCGGAGCTGGTCCGCGAAGCGCGCCGCCAGTGCGCAGCCGCGCTCGATCAACTCGGCAACCCCCGACGCTCCCAGCTCGCGGATCGCAGCCCAAGTGGCCAGACCCCGAGCGCGGCGCGAAGACTCGGGTACGTAGTCGCCGGGCCCGCGCACCGCGTCGACGCCGGGGAGTGCCAGATACGCCGCGGTATAGGCCATCGCCGCCGCGTGCGCGTCGGGATGCGCGCAGAACACGTATCCCGAGTCATACGGAACGTTCAGCCACTTGTGCCCGTCGCAGCCCCAGGAGTCGGCAGTCTCGATGCCGGCGACCAGGTGCCGCGTGCTCCGGCTCGCTGCGGCCCACAGTCCGAACGCGCCGTCGACGTGCACCCAAGCCCCGTGTTCCCGGGCGGTTGCAGTCGCGGCCGCGAGATCGTCGCACGCGCCGGTGTTCACGTTGCCCGATTGCAACACGACGATGGTCGGCCCGGCCAGAGCCGCCGAGAGCGCCTCTCGCAGGCGCCCGGCGTCGATCGCGCCGTTGCTGTCGGCCGCGACTTCTTCGACGACCGCCGAGCCGAATCCGAGCAACCGCAACGAGCGGTCGACCGTCGCGTGCCGTTCGATGCTCGCGATCACCCGCACACGCGGCGCTCCGATGAGACCGTCCCGCTCGACTTCGTGGCCGGCAGCCGAGAGCACGTGATGCCGGGCCGCCGCGAGGCCAACCGTGTTTGCCGCCTGGGCGCCCGTCACGAAACCGAATGATGCGGTGGCGGGCAGGCCGAGCAGCTGCTTCAGCCACGCGCCGGCGGCCTCTTCGGCGACCGCGGCCGCGGGAGCGGAGACCGCGTTGTACGCGGGTTGGTCCCAACCGGTCGCGAGCAGGTCGGCCGCGGTCGCTGAGTCCAGCGCGCCGCCGATCACGAAACCGAAGTACCGCGGGCCCGTCGTCGCGACGAGGCCGGGCGCGGCGGCAGCAACCAGCTCGTCGATCACCTTCGCCGGCGGCGTCGGACCGGTCGGCAACGGTCCGCCGAACGCGGCTCGCAACTTGGCCGGGTCGAGATCAGGGAAGACGCGGCCGCGCGCCGCGCCTTCCCGGTAATCCGCGATGTCGTTCGCAGTCCGGACCAGCAGTTCACGAAGCTCGCTCATGAGTGCAACGTGTACACCCCGGAGCCTCGCACCGTCACGCGAGGCGGTGGACGCCTACGCCACCTGCATCTTGTCGGCGAGCGCCTCGGCGAGCTGGTCCTTGTTCATCCCGGCCGCACCTTCGACGTCGGCCGCCTTCGCCTCGGCCAGCAGCTCGTCCTTCGACGATGCCGCGGCGAGCGCGTCGGCCTCCATCGGCATGCCGAGCTCCGTGCGCTTCTTCATGAACGGCGTCGCCATCTGCTCGAGCACCGACTCGCCGTCGTTGCGCAACTTCGGGAACACCTCGGTCTCTTCTTCCTCGACGTGATGACTGATGCCCGCCTTGACCGCCTCGAGCGCCGCACCGAACCCGGGCTCGTCGGGCGCGAGGCCGACCATGTCTTCGAGACCCTTGCGCGCGAGCTCGTGCTCGGTCTCGCCCTCTTGCACCGTCTCGTTCCCGGTGACGGGCTCCATCGCCGGGTACACGACGTTCTCCTCGAGCTCCATGTGCGCACGCAGCGCGGTCACGAGCTCGTCGATGAACGGCTGACGGGCTTTGCCCTCGGCGGCTTCGATCTTGTCGAACAGGTCTTCGGCCTGGCGGTGATCGGCTTCGAGAATTCTGGTGACGTCCATGAGGTCCTCCACAGGTAGCCGACGGGTACGTAGCGAGACGCGGCATACCCGACGCGTCTCGCGGCCAAACCCACTCGCCGGCAAACCCACTCGACGCCGAACGAGCGCGACTCGGTAGCTTCGAGCCATGACGTATCGAGTGATCCAGTGGGCCACCGGCCTCGTCGGCCAGGAGTCGATCAAGGGCATCGTCGCCCACCCCGAGCTCGAGTTGGTCGGCTGCTGGGTGCACAGCGAAACGAAGGTCGGTCGGGACGCCGGCGACATCGCGGGCATCGGCGCGACCGGTGTGCTCGCGACGCACGACATCGACGAGATCTGCGCCATCGAGGCCGACGCGGTCGTGTACTCGCCGATGCTCGCCGACGAAGGTGAGATCATCCAGCTGCTGCGCTCGGGCAAGAACGTCGTCACGCCCGTCGGCTATATCTTTCCGCGTCCCGGCCCGCGCACCGAAGAGGTAGAGGCCGCGTGCATCGCGGCCGGCGTCACGCTCCACGGCACCGGCGAGCACCCGGGTGGGATCACCGAACGGTTCCCGCTCACGTTCAGCGCGCTTTCCCGCAACATCCGCCATGTCCGCATGGAGGAGTTCTCCGACATCCGCAACTACGCCGCGACGAGCATGGTGCGCGACGTCATGCTGTTCGGCAAGCCTCCCGAGATCGCGGCGAAAAGCCCGATGCTCAAGGTCATGGCGAGCGGTTTTCTGCAGTCGATCGACATGGTAGCCCACGAGCTCGGATGGACGCTCGACCCGAAGAAGACCACCAAGCACCAGATGGCGGTCGCGACTCGCGACATCTCGTCGCCGGTCGGCGTCATCGAAGTAGGAACGGTCGCGGCGCAGCGATTCACGTGGGAGGGCACGGTGAACGGTGAGTCGGTCATCACCGTGTGCACCAACTGGATGATGGACGACGGCCACCTCTCCGACGGCTGGAAGCTCGGCGAGCAGCGGTTCGAATGCGAGATCGAAGGCGACGGTCCCCCGCTCCTCGTCACCTTCCACGGTTTGCATCCGCCGGTGCTCGGCGAAGACTCGTGGATCGGCTTGATCGCGGCGGCGATGCACTGCGTGAACGCGATCCCCTACGTGGTGCGCGCCGACCCGGGGATCAAGACGTACCTCGACCTCCCCCTGATCGCCGGGCGCGCCGCGGTGACGAACGAGGGTTAGTCGGGATGCGTTGCGATCTCGGCCTGCTCCTTGCCGCAATCGCGGTGGTCGGCTGTTCGGACCACGAGCGAGCGGCTCCGACGACGGGCGTCGCCGTGCGTTACATGCACATCACGGAAAGTCCGGAGGGACGGCCCCTCCCAGATCAGCGGCTAGCCGTCAAGGTGGAAGTCCACCGTCTCGGGCAGCACCCTGTGCTGAAGGTCATCACGGTTGACGGGACCGGCAGGTTCCGCATCGTGCTGCCCGCGGGTCGCTACGAGTTGGTCGCCCGGCCCGGGAACCGCAACTTCGGCGCCTTCTCATCGCACGCCTTCACCGAGGCGACGACGTACACGATCGCGAACCCGGTGGGCCTACGCACTCTCACCCTTTCAACCTCACTCTCGTCGCCGGTTTCGTCGCGGGCCGGCTTGATGATCTTGGTCAGTGTCTCATTCCAGTCCTTGGCCATCGACCAACCGCGATCTTCTCTTGTAATCGAACGTATGTTCGTATAGGGTGGAGATCTCTTCCCTTCCACTTCCTCCGTTCGCGGGTGTTCTTCTCATCGCAGGAGGTGCGGTGGCCGGGATCGGTCAGCTCGTCGACGAGTTGTGTGCTGCGCTCTCGGTGTTCGAGCCGGCGCTGTGGTCGGGATCCGATTGCGCGGATCTTGCGGAGCAGTTGGCGCGGGGCGCGAAGTCGTGCGAGGCGGCGAGCGCGCGTGCCGCGGCGCGGGCGGTCAATTGCGGTGCCCATCGCGCGCGTACCGACGCGACTGCTCCTGAGTGGTTCGCGCGCGTGAGCGGATCATCGGCAGGATCGGCGCGCGCGGCCTTGGACACGGTTGTCCAGCTCGAGGGGTGTCCGGCGACACAAGATGCCCTCGCGGCCGGAGAGGTGTCCCTGGCGCAGGCCGCCGAGATCGTGTCGATTCCCGAACACGAGTCGGAACTGCTGCTCGTCGCTCGATCATCAGGATTGCGAACGGTGAAAGACACCGCGCGCAAGCGGCGGCTGGAGGGATTCGATCCCGAGGAGCTGCATTCGAAGCAGCACGCGGCGCGCGAGTTCGCGCATTGGAAGGACGAGCTCGGAATGATCCGGTTCCGGGGTGCGCTCGCGCCGATCGACGGCGTGGCATTCGTGAACCGGCTGGACGTGCAAACCGATCGCGAATGGCGCGCGGCTCGACGAGAGCAGCGTGACGAGCCGCGTGCTGCGCTTGCTGCCGACGCGCTCGTGCGAATGGTCGGCGACACGGGCGCGCCCGGGAAAGGGCGCACATCGGACGTTGTGTTCGTCGTCGACGTACGCGCCTATCGGCGCGGGCACGCGCACCCGGGTGAGCCGTGCCACGTGATGGGTGGCGGACCGGTCCCGGTGCAAGCCGTACGCGAGCAGATTGACGACGCGTTCGTGAAGGCGGTGCTGCACGACGGCGTGACCATCGAGACGGTCGCGCACTACGGCCGGCATCGTTCGGCCGAGCTCCAGTCGGCGTTGGCGTTGGGTCCGGCGCCGCGGTTCGACGGTGTCACCTGCGGCGAGCCCGGCTGCGACCGTACATACGGGCTGCAGTGGGACCACGTGGATCCGTGCGCCAACGGCGGGCTCACGTCGATGGCGAACGTGCAACCGCTGTGCACGCCCCACCACGTCGACAAAACCGAACGCGACCGAAAAGCCGGGCTCCTCGGAAACAAGGACGAGCGAGGACCGTGAACCGGCAAACGTCAGAGCGGCGGCACCGGAACCGTGAAGGCCGGCGACTCCACCCCGCCGTCGATCTCGAAGATCTTGCCGGTCACCCAGCTCGACGCATCCGACACGAGGAACACGACCGCGGCCGCGATGTCTTCCGGTTGGCCGACGCGATGCATCGGCGTGTTGGCTTCGAGCTGTTCGCGAACGGCGGGATCCGTGAGCACCGATTGGAGCCCGGCCGTTTCCACTCCGCCGACCTCGATCGCGTTGACGCGGACCTTCGGCGCGAGCTCGGGCGCCATCGCTCGCGTCAGCATCGAGAGTCCGGCCTTGGCGGTCGCGTACGCGGTGAACGCGGGCTGAACCATGCTCGCCGACCGCGACGAGATGTTGACGATCGCGCCGCCGCCTCCGGCCACCATGTGCGGCACTGCGAGCTGGCTCAACACGAACGCGCTGGTCACGTTGAACTTCAACGCAGCCTCGAGGTTGCGCTGGCTCGTCTCCAGGAACGGGCGCGGCATCCATCCCCCGGCGTTGTTGACGAGGATGTCGAGCCGGCCGAACTCGGCAACGGCGGCATCGACGAGGTGGCCGAGCTGGTCCGAGTCGGTGACGTCGGTGGGCACGACGAGCGCCCGCCGCCCGCGCTCGCGCACGTCCGACGCGACCGCCTCCAGGTCACTCTCGGTGCGGGCCGCGACCACCACGTCGGCACCGGCTTCGGCGAGGCCGATCGCGCAGCCGGCCCCGATGCCCTTGCCCGCGCCGGTCACGAGCGCGACCCGGCCTTCGATGCGAAACCGATCGAGAATCATGGTTGCCCAGTCTGGGTGATAATCCCCCGCATGGACCAGTTGAACGCGTTGAACCAGTTGAACGAGCTCGGCTTCTACGTGCTCGCGGGCGCGCCGCAGTCGCCGGCGGAACTGATCGACGAGGTCAAGACGGGAGAGGCGCTCGGCCTCGGCTCCACGTTCATCTCCGAGCGCTTCAACATCAAGGAGGCGTTCACGCTCTCGGGCGCCGTCGGCGCGGTGTCGTCGACGCTCGGCATCGCGACCGCGGCGACCAACCACAACACACGGCACCCGATCGTGACCGCGTCGCATGCGACCACGATGCACCGCCTCACCGACGGGCGGTTCACGCTCGGGCTCGGGCGCGGGATCGCACCGCTCTTCGACGCGTACGGCCTACCGAGAATCACGACCGCGCAGATCGAGGACTTCGCCGGACTCATGCGCCGATTGTGGAAGGGCGAGGTGGTGTTCGGCCACGACGGCCCGGCCGGCAAGTTCCCGGTGTTGCATCTCGATGCCTCCTTCAGTGAAGACATCCCGCTCGGCTTCGTCGCGTTCGGGCCGAACTCGCTCGCGCTCGCGGGCCGGTGCTTCGACGCCGTCGTGCTGCACACCTTCTTCACCGATGCAACCGTCGAACGCTGCGTCACAACGATCCGGAGCGCGGCGGAGGCCGCCGGCCGCGACCCCGCGTCGGTGCGCATCTGGTCGTGCTACGCCACCATCGGCGACCACATCCCCGATGAGCTCCGGCTCAAGAAGACCGTCGGTCGCCTCGCCACGTATCTGCAGGGTTACGGCGACCTGCTCGTTGCAACGAACGGCTGGGATCCCGAAGTGCTCGACCGCTTTCGCGCCGACGAGATCGTGTCGACGTTCCCGGGCGCGCTCGACACCAAAGCCGACACCGCCGTGCTCGAGCACGTGGCAACGCTGCTCCCCGACGAGTGGCTCGAGCCCGCGGCCACGGGTGACGCCGCGCGGTGCGCCGCGCGCGTGTTGCGCCAGTTCGATCTCGGCGTCGACGGCGTCATCATGCACGGCGCCACACCTTCCGAGCTCGCACCCGTGGTCGATGCATATCGCACCATCCGGCCGGCCGGGCGTTTCGACCACTGGCCCGCGAACCCGGGCCGCAGCCGGCGATGACCGATACGCGCCGATCAACACCCCACTGGCGCGTCACTCGGCGCGCAATGTCACCGCCGGCTTCGTGAGCGCGGCCACGCGCGCCGGCCTCGCCGCCGCAAGCGCGGCGATCGCCGCGCCGCCGACCCCGGTCGCGACGACCCGGCGGACCGGAGTCGACGTGACGGTGACGACGCCGAGCTCCGACGCGAACGCGCGCCACGCGATGTGCCCGACCGCGATCCCGATCGGAGCTCCGACGACAAAACCGCCGAACATCATGGCCAACGCCTGAACTCTCACCGACACCCGGAGCTGGCGGCTGGTGAAACCGAGCGTGCGCAGCACCGCCATCTCGCGCCGGCGGGCGCGGACCGAGATGACGATCGCCACCGCGAGACCGATGGTGGCCGCGAACACCAGGAGTCCGCCGACGAGCAGCGGGGCGACGCGCACCGACCGGGCGTTGATGATCTCGGGCGGTCGGATCGGATTCGAGTAGCGCAGCACGGGATAGCCGGTCGGGTCCCACGGTCCGATCTCGTCACGGAGACCGGCGAGGGCAGTCGTGCGATCGACGCCAGGATCGAGCGTGATACCGACGAACGTCACCCCCTTGCGAACCGACAGCTTGTTGACCATCGCTTCCGGAATGAGGATCCCGCGCCCGGGCGCCGCCCGATCCGCTTGGAACGGTCCCAACGACGGGAGCACGACGATCGCCGTCACCGTCGCCCGTCGGGATGCGACCTCGAAGCCGGCCACGGTGACTTTGTCGCCCAGGCCGAGGTGGTGCTCGGCCGCGGTACGCGAGCCGAGCGCGACTTCGTCGGCCGCGACCGGGAGCCGGCCGCGTATGACCGGCACGTCGAGCGAGCGTTGATCGACGGTGTACAGCGCCGGAACGGCTTGGTGATCGACGAGGATCGCGCTCGAGAACCCGAGCGCGGTCCAGCTCCGAACATCTCTTCGGTGGTCGAGCGTCGCGCCGACCTTGTGTATGTCGAAACCGCCGTAGCCAAAGTTCCCGATTGCGGCAAGGTCCCACGGCCAGCCGTACGAGACTGGTGTGGACGTGAGCGCCGACAGGCTCGTGCCGAACACGAGCGCGGCCAGGAACACCGCGACCGCCGATCCCGCGAGCGTGACGACGAGTCCGGCGCCGCGGTTGGTGCTGTACGCGGCGCGCAGGCCCTCGTCGACCTCGGGCCGCTTCGACACGCTGAGGAGGCGACGGATCGAAGACGATGGCGTTCGACCCCGCCGCGCGCCGACGCGCCGTGACGATCGGAATGCGACGAGCGTTACCAGCGCGGCGAACACCGCGGTGAGTGCCAGGACACCGAGCCATACCGAACCTGAGATCTCGAGCGCGGGCGACGGATCCACCGAACGAACGGTTCCCACCGGGGCAATGGGCGAGAGCAACCACGCGCCGCACACCGCGACGACCAGACCCGCGCCGATGGCGACGGCGAGCGGGACCACGATCACGCCGGCTCGCGCGCGCGCCGTGAGGCCCAGCCGCCACCAGGCCAACTGGTCGTTGCGGGCCCGGCTCGCCTCGCGCGCGAGCACGAGTCCCAGCGTCGCCACCGAGATGGCGGCCGCCGCCGCGGCCAGGACGAGGAGTGCGGCGGCGATCGGCGCGAGCGAGCGTTCGATGCGGTCCCGCTCGTCGCGCGTGGTCGTCTTGCTGACGAGCGTGTACCCGAAACCGTTGTCCCTCACCGGCTTGGGCAGCTTGGCAGTCAGCGCTGCACTCTGGCGCGAGAACGAATCGAGCGCCGCGCTCACGCCGCGTTCACCACCCCGAATCGAGAGCGAGTAGAAGCGATACGACGTCGCGCAGTCGGTTGGGAACAAGCGCGCGACCGACTGCTGCATCGTCGCGTTCGGCCCCGGCGCGTCGGGCAGGCAGTCGTAGCGGGCCGCGACATCGCGGCTCACGATGATGCGGTACCGGAAGTACACCCCGTCAGGCAGCACCTCGTCGGAGAGCGTGCCGATGCCGACGACCTTCAGGCGCGCGAACGCGAACGGCTTCCCCGCCGTCGGGCCCTGATTCGGCAGCTGGCTGCGGCGGCTCAGGAAGCCGAGCGGGAGCACGGCGCCGACGTGTACGTGGTGATCCTTGGCGTACTCGACATCGACAAGCGCCTCGTTGCGGCCGGTCGGGAGCCGGCCGGTATCGAGCGCGGGCCGATCCATGTCGATGTACCGGCCGTCGGCCGAACCGAGCACCTGAATCGACTCGTTCTTGGCCACGGTCTCGGGGTCGCGGCTCGGACGCTCATTCGGATCGCCCGCAGCAAAGAGCGCGGCACTGGTTACCGACTCGACACCGGGCAGCGTCCGGATGACGTGGTCGATGTCCCGGCTGAAGATCGACGGATTGATCGTGACGTCGCCGACATTGGCGCGGTCGCGATAGCGGGCGTACGCGTTGGCGGTGCGATCGGCCGCGCCGAGTGCGACCAACGTCCCGGTCGCCCCGAGCGCGGCGACCAACGCGATCACGGCCAACGCGCCCCATCGCTCGCGCAGCCGAGCGCGGATCAGCCAACCGACGGCACCCATTCGTGACGACGGTAAGGGCCCGTGCCTGTCGCGGAAAGGTGGCCTCCCGCGGCTTGGTCGGGGTGCCAGCACCCGTTCCGCTTCGTTACGCTCCGGCCATGGCTGAACAGGTGAGCGTTTCCCGGGAGATCAGTGCGCCGGCAGAACACGTGTGGGCGATGGTTGCCGACGTGACCCGCATGAACCAGTGGTCGCCCGAGAACGATTCGGCGAAGTGGCTGCGCGGTGCGTCCGGACCGGAGAATGGGGCACGGTTCCGCGGCACGAACCGGAACGGCAAGAAGAAGTGGAGCACGATCGCAACGATCGTCGCCACCGAACCCGGCCGATTGTTCTCGTTCCGTGTCACGGCCGGTGGCCTCAGGGTTTCCGAGTGGCGCTACGCGTTCGAGCCGACGGCAACCGGATGCCGCGTCACCGAGACGTGGGTCGATCAGCGCGGTCGGATCGTCACGACGCTCGGCAAGCCGGTCAGCGGAGTCGCCGACCGGGCCGAACACAACCGCGCCGGGATGGAGCAGACCCTCGAGCGACTGAAGGCCGCCGCCGAGGCGTCTCTCCATTGACGAGAACCGTCGACTGACGCGAAAGGAGCCGCCAATCGCGTTCGCGACGGCGGCTCCTGTTCGGCGTCAGGGTCTCAGACGACGCGTACGTTCTGCGCTTCCTCGCCCTTCTTGCCGGGTGCAACGTCGAACTCGACGCGCTGACCCTCGTCCAGGCTCTTGTAACCATCACCCTGGATGTTCGAGAAGTGAACGAAGACATCGTCGCCCTGCTCGCGCGAGATGAAACCGAAACCCTTTTCTGCGTTGAAGAACTTCACAGTGCCTTGTGCCACGAATACTCGTTTCTCAGTACGGCCGCCCAACCAGTTCGGGCGGCTCGCAACCAGCCACCCTACTCACGATCGTCCACAGCTCACGCCGACGGCGTGAAACCGGGTGACACCGCGGCTCGCACTTCGAACCGCGCGGTCGGATCGAGCCCTTCAGCTCCGGCGGAGGAAGTGCCTCGAAGCGTCCACGCCCGCTCGTCACTGCTCCGAATAGGCGGTCGGCCTACTGGTCGTCGACGCGGCGGGCCCCTCGCCCACTGCGGCGTCGGCGCGGGCGACGATGCGGGCGATCGCGGCGGCGTCGCCGGTCCAGGCTGCGTACCAATCGCCATCGACCCCGATCACCCCGTGATCCCAGTCGGTGAGCTGGTGGATCTCGTACACGAGGTCCGACAGCGCTTCGAGCTCGTAGCGCTGGCCGTCGGTATGGGCCAGAGCTTCGAGGGCCGTCGCCGGCGCGCGGGCGTAGTCGAGGACGTCACGGAGCACGCCGAGCAAACGGACGATGATCGGCGTCGTCTCGGCGATCGCCGCCGACCAGGCCGGATTCACCTCGGCCCGAATCTCGTGGACGCTCATCGGTCGCTCCATTCGCCGTGCCCCGGGCGCAGGCCGTCTGCCGTTTCCGAGCGGCTCCCGCGTTGATCGGCGGCTTTGCAGCCCCGCTTGACGAGGGTTTCGCCCGCGCGCCGGTGGGTCCGGGATCGTCGCCGCGACCTCGGACCCACCGGTGGGCAGTGCGCGTTTACTCCGGGTCGGCGAACTACTCCTGGCCGTCGAACTGGTGGTCGACGTTGCCGGGCGGGTCGGCGTGACCGCCGGGACCGTCCGAAGCTGCGCCGGTCTCGGGCGCGTTCTCCGACTCGGGCGCGTTCGCCGTCTCGGATGCCGCGACCGTCCTGGCCGACTTGGCCGTGGTCGCTGCCTCTGCGGGATCGGGCGTCCCGGCGGCGCCGGGAACGTCCGGGGTGGTCTGATCGCCCTGCTGGACGTTGTCGGTGTCGGTCGCGGTCTTCGGTTCCGCGGTCTTCGCGGGAAGCGGTACCGACACCGGCACCTTGGGCGCGGCCGACGGGCCGGTCTGCGCGAGCGCGGTGGCGGTGCCGATCCCCGCGAACGCGACGAGCACGGCCGACGCGCCGATGACTTTCTGCTTGAGATGCATGGGGGGGGTCCTTTCTGGTGGGTGTTGTGAGACCGGATCATCCGCCAACGCGTATTCCACGCCCGTGAAAGGTGCGTGTGAGCCGTTCACATGATCCAACCGCCGCGTGTGCTCACTCCGGCGGCGAAGAGACGCGCAGGAGAACGCGCGCGCCGCCACCTTCTCGGTTGTATGCCGCGGCATCGCCGCCGTGCTCGCGGGCGACCGCCCGAACGATGGCGAGCCCGAGCCCACTGCCGCCGAGCGCGTCGCGGGCGCGCGCAGGGTCGGCGCGCCGGAACCGCTCGAACGCATGCGGCAGGAAGTCACGCGGGAAGCCCGAGCCTCGATCACTGACGGCCAGCTCGATCCGCGATCCGTCGCGTCGCGCCGAGACCTCGATCGTCGAGCCGGTCGGCGCGTGGCGGAGCGCGTTGTCGACGAGGTTGTAGACGGCTCGGCGGAGGTCGTCAGCGACGATCGGCGCGGCAAGGTCGGGCGACGCGTCGAGAACGACCTCGATCGAACGTGACGTCGCGCGCGCCCGCGCCGAGTCGACTGCGTTCTCCAGCAACGGGCGAAGCGGTTGGTGTTCGCGCGGCCGGCTCGCGCCGACTTCGTCGTGCCGGGCGAGGAAGAGGAGCTCTTCGGCGAGACGGGCGAGGCGATCGGTCTCGACACTCGCCTCCACGATCGCCGCTCGCAGGTCTTCGGCGCTCCGGCCGGGTCGGGCCGCGAGCTCGAGCTCGGTGCGCAGAATCGCGAGCGGCGTGCGGAGCTCATGGCCGGCGTCGGCAACGAACGCGCGCTGCTGCGCGAGGGCGTGCTGCAGGCGAGCGAGAAGCTCGTTCATCGTCTCGCCGAGCACGGCGATCTCGTCGTGGGTCTGCGGAACCGCGAGCCGGGTTTCGTCGTCGTGCTCGGAGATGGCCGCGGCCTGCCGTCGCATCCGTTCGACCGGACGCAGCGCCAGCGTTGCGAGCAGCCACGCACCCAGCGCGGCCGCGACCGTCGTGGCCGCCCCGCCCAGCAACAACCCATTGCGCACGCGGGCGACCGCGTTGTCAGCCGACTCGAGTGAGCTGCCGACGACGACGACCCACCGGCCGTCGGACCGGGCAACCGGCGTCGCCAGGAAGCGAACGCTTTCGGTGCCTCCGGGCAAACGAGCCTCGAAGTACACCGTCCGTCGTTGCGCCGCGCTCACCAGCGTCGCGGGGAGGAGCCGGGATTGGCCCGCCGCCTCGGAAGACTCGGCGACGCGACCGTTGGGCGCGATGACCTGTCCGATGGCCTCGTTCGCGGGAAGGAGCTGCGTCGAGCCGGAGTCCTGGAAGTCGATGCCACCTTGCGCGTCCCGCACGGTTTGCACGAGCGCATCGGCGCGGGTTCGCAACGACGAATCGACCGACGTGTGCAGGCCGTTGCGAAGCTGATGGAGGAACACCCAGCCACCGAGGCCCGACAGCACGAGCGCGCCGACGGCTGCCAGCGCGGCGAGGCGACGTCGGATCGGCATGGATTACGCAGCCGCGGAGGGTGAGAGGCGGTAGCCAACGCCGCGGACCGTGCGGAGGTCGTTGCGACCGAAGGGCTTGTCGATCTTCTTCCGGAGGTACGACACGTACTGGTCGACGACGTTGGAGAGTCCGTCGTATTCGAAGTCCCAGACATGCTCGAGGATCTGCGTTCTCGTCACGACCTCTTCGGGATGGCGCATGAACAGCTCCAGCAGCGCCGTCTCCTTCGGCGACAGGCTGAGCTCCTCGGCGCCGCGCCACGCGCGGTGCTGCGCGGGGTCGAGTCGCAGGTCACCGACCTCGATGACCGCCGGCCGCTCGTTGGCACCGCGCCGCAGGACGGCACGCACTCGGGCGCTCAGCTCGGCGAAGCTGAACGGCTTGGGGAGATAGTCGTCGGCGCCGGCATCGAGGCCCCGCACCCGGTCGTCGACACCGTCGCGGGCACTCAACATGATGATCGGAGCCCAACGCTTCGCTTCGCGCAGCTTCCGGCACACTTCGATGCCGTCGATCCCGGGCAGCATGATGTCGAGGATGATCGCGTCGTACGGGTTCTCGGTTCCCAGCCAGAGCGCGTCGGTACCGTCGGTCGCGACATCGACCGCGTACCCCTCTTCCCCGAAGCCGCGCTTCAGCAGCGCCGCCATACGTGGTTCGTCGTCGACGACCAGCAACCGCATGTTGCGACCGTAACCATCGCTGCATGTGAGTTCGATGAGAGCGCGCACAGCACTCTGCAAGGTGGAGGAGCGTGATCGTCCCTCACCCTCGGGTTCGACTGATGCCGGCTTTCCTCAGTACGTGCGCGGACACCCCGGCATCACGCCAAGCGCCGTAGGTGACGCCACTTTCCTCACCGAATTTCTTGGCGAACTTCACGAAGGCAGCTTCGAGACGCTCCACGTCAACAACGGGACTCATTTGCAGCTTGGTGAGTTTCGCCGTGATGTCGCGAATCTCCTGCGCGGCCAAGACCCTCTCGACACCGACGCCGGCTTCGAATCGCCCTCGCGCAAGGACCAGTCGTTGTTCGAGTGTGGCCTTCGAAACCTTGCGCCCGCGACGCTTTGGAGTTGTCAACGCCGCGAGATAGCGATCGATCGTCGCGGAAGGGGCGCGTGGATCGGCGAGCGCCGACGTTCTCGCCTTGCGTGCGGCGGCGTTCGAAGCAGGCATGGTGGAGTTCCAAATCATTCGAGACGGAGATCGCCGATCTACGCGTTCGCGATGGAGTCCGCGGTCTCGGCGGCCGATAGCGACACGTCTCTGACGGTTTCCGCCGCGTCCTTCGAGGCCGACTGCACCCGGCCG
Source organism: Acidimicrobiia bacterium (assembly GCA_038320885.1). Classification (GTDB taxonomy): domain Bacteria; phylum Actinomycetota; class Acidimicrobiia; order IMCC26256; family PALSA-610; genus JBBQER01. Next base: position 6,990 of record JBBQER010000048.1, on the reverse strand, counting down.
CTCGCTTCCCGCAGGGCAGGTTCGATCCGTTCCCGCGCCTTGGCGAACTGCGCCTTGGCCGCAGGGAGCTTGGGCTTGACGAACTTCCACGCCAGACCGACCAGGCCAAGAAATATCGTCATCCGCAGTGTCCGCATGATGTTCTCCTCAGGAGCGCCGACAAGTGGAACGGGTTCGAGGTCGTGCGCGGCGCGGCCTCATGGCATCACTTTTTCCCCACCGCTACCGAGATCGAAACCTGTGCGCATCCGCGCTGGACAGTCAGGCCGATCGCGTGGGGCCGAGGTTTTCCGCGCGAAAATATGGGTACGACGGGGTCACCCAATCACTCCCCGTTGATGGAGGAACACCATGTACATCGGTCTCGGTGCCGTCGTTCTCATTCTTGCGATCGTGCTCGTTCTCATGATGTTGAGAGGCCGCACTCGAATCTGAGCGCGGCTACGGGAGCGTAGAAACGAGCTCGGCAACCAGGTCTTCGGCTCGGCGTACCTGGTTCACCGCGCCGACGCCGCAGCCCGCATACAGCGCCATCGCTCCGACATCACCGGTTACGTCACGACTCGGTGTCGCGACACCGAAGCGCGGAACGGTATAGCGCGCCCCAGGTTCACCGGCCTCACCGACGACGTCACCGTCGTGGGCTCGAGCCGCAGCCACTGCCGATGCCAACACGCGATGCGGCGCGTCGGGCCAGCCGACACCGAACGCAGTCGTCATCACCGTCTCGTCGCCGGAACGCGCCGCGAGAAGCGCGTCGATGTAGGCACGGTGCCCGCCGCTCTCCTCGGTCGCGACGAATGCCGTGCCGACCCGCACCGCCGCCGCTCCGGCCCCGATCGCCCGCGCCACATCGGCCGCGGTGGCGATGCCGCCTGCGACGACAACGGGTACGGACACCTCGGCGAGCACGGCCGCTAACAGGTCGTCGCGTGGCGTTGACCCCATGACATGCCCGCCGGACTCGACCCCCTGCGCAACAACGAAATCGCACCCGACGTCTTGTGCGGCGATCGCGTCCTCCGGTGATCCGACCTGCCAGGCGACCAGCGCGGCGCCGGATCGACGCGCCCGCTCGACCAGCGACGCATCCGGCGCCGTCCAAAACACCTCGACGACGCGCAGCTCGGCCGCCGCCCACTCGAACGTCTCGAGATCATCGTGCATCCATTGCCCGAAGAACCCCATCCCGACCTGTCCGGGTCCGCGTCCGGCCAACGAGAGTGCTCTCTCCATGCGTTGCGAGGCCGGCCGCGCGTCGAACTCGCACAACATCCCCAGTGCTCCGGCGCCCGCGACCGCGCCGGCGAGCTCGGGAGTGGCCACGCCTCCCATCGCCGCCTGTTGCAGGGGATGGGCACAACCGACCAGGTCGGTGAACGTGGTCCGCACGGCCACATCCAAGCACTTCGAGCAACGACTATGGGACTGCTTGGCTGACCGGCACCGGCTCGAAGATGTCGGTCGGCGCGGAGTGGCCGCGCAGCTGGTACAACTCCCGGCCATGAACCCGCCGCCGCCCGGCTCCGACGAGTGGCGCGCGCTCGTCGACGAACCGGTTGTGGATCCCGACCGGCGCATCGTCGATCCGCATCATCACCTCTGGCCCGCGGGCCCGCTCCCGTACAACCTCGCCGACCTGCTCGCCGATGTCGGGAGCGGGCACCGGGTCGAACGCACCGTGTTCATGGAGTGCCGCGCCGCGTATCGCGCCGACGGCCCCACCGAGCTCGCACCGGTAGGAGAGACCGAGTGGATTGCCGGCGAGGCGCAGCGCAGCGGTGGGCTGATCGCGGGCATCGTCGGGCACGCCGACCTGCGCCGGGCGAACCTCGACGAGATCCTCGATGCGCACACCGAAGCCGGCGGCGGACTGTTCCGTGGCATCCGCGACGCGCTCTCACGCGCGGAGCCCTCCGATGGTCTCATGATCGCCGGCGGCGCGTCCGCCGGCCTCTTCGAGGATCCCGCGTTCCGCGCCGGAGTGACCAGACTCGGCACCCGCGGCCTCACGTACGACACGTGGCACTACCACTACCAGAACCCCGAGTTCCTTTCCCTCGCGCGAGCGGTTCCCGACACCGTGATGGTGCTCGACCATTTCGGCACGCCGATCGGTGTCGGGCGCTACGCCGACCGGCGCGACGCGATCTTCGAAGACTGGAAGCGCGACATCCGCGAGATCGCGCGCTGCGAGAACGTCGTCGCCAAGCTCGGTGGGATGGCGATGCCCGACAACGGCTTCGGATGGCACACCGCGGAGCGACCGCCGACGTCTGACGAATTCGTCGCCGCGCAGGGTCGTTACTACCACCACATGATCGAGTGCTTCGGCGCCGAACGCTGCATGTTCGAGTCGAATTTCCCGGTCGACCGGATGTCGCTCTCGTACCGCGTGCTGTGGAACGGCCTGAAGAAGCTCGTGCACGCGTGCTCTGCGGACGAACGAGCAGCGCTGTTCGCCGGAACGGCAACACGCGTCTACCGCCTCGACTGACGAGCACTCGTGTCGGATACGAGTTACCGCAACTTGTCGGGATACTTGGCCTCGACAAGGCGGCGGAAGCCGTCCTTCCAGTACACGGTGGTCTTCCCGACGAGCGCTTCCATGCGCGACGTGTCGATCGAGACACTTGCGAGCGTTTGATCCGTCGGGAAGAACTTGGGTTCGATCCCCACGAGCTCGCCCAGATACGCGCACCACTCCTGGATGCTCACGACGTCGCTCCCTCCCCAGTTCACAGTGGTCACGGGAACCGACGCGATGTCGAGCATCCCGGGGATCATCGCGAGGACGTCGTCGTCGTGGATCGGGTTGTACTCCGAGGGTGGCTCGGCGTAGACCGGCACCGGCTGGTCGCGCAGCATCATCCCGAGATGGAATGCCGGCCAGCTGAAGGCGCCGCCGTACGGCACGCTCAGGCGGGCGATCGTGGTGGGAAGGTCGAAGCGGCGCGCGCCCCAACGCGCGGCGCCCTCCGCGGCGATCTTCGTGATGCTGTAGGTCTGCATGTCGGGCATGAACGACTCGTAGACGCGATGATTGTCGCCGAGCGGATCGTCTTCCTTGAAGCGGGGCGTGTTCCCGTTGGGTTGGTACACCGCCGTCGACGAGCAGTGCAGGAACGCTTTTGCGTCCCGGCAGAACTCCATGAGCGAGGCCAGTCCGCCCACGTTAATGTCGAGGTCGGCGCCCCACTCGCCCACGCCCGCGCGCGCGAAGTGCAGGCCGTAGGAGACATCGGCGGGCACTGCCGAGTAATCACCGGCCGCGAGGTCGACGACCGCGCAACGGACGCCCGCGGCTTCGAGATCCTCGCGCGCACCGGCCTTGCCGAAACGCGCCACCGCCCACACCTCGTTGTCGCGCGCGAGCGCCTTCGCCAGCGGGTTCGCGACCTGCCCGGTCGCGCCGGTGACGAGGATCCTCTCGCCGGAGAGCGGCCCAGCCATCCAGGAGTTCTACTCCACGGACGGCGACTACGAGGGCTTGCGACCGGTGTACGCGAGCAGCTTCTCCTGGGCCGACGCGTCAGCCGGAAGCTTGATCGCGGGTTTGAAGACACCTTTGCGTTGCTCGTCGGTAAAGCGGCCGTGGATCATCTGGAGCGCCGAGTCGGGCAGACCTTCCGGCATCGTCGCGTCCTGCCCGGTCGCCGTCGCGAGATCCCAACCGTGCAAGAGCAGATCACTGAACGCAATCCCGAGGGACGGTCCGGTCTTCTCGATGACACCGGGCGCGCCGTAGGTGCTCAGCACGTCGTTCCGACATCGCTCGAAGTCGGCGCGCGGGTAGTCGCCCAGCAACTCGGGTGGACTCGGAGCCGGTGGTGACACGTCTTCGCCTCGCGCCGCGCCCAGAAAGAAATGCTGCGTGTCGAGCATGTGGTTCAGCAGCGTGCGCACGTCCCATTTGTCGCAGGGAGTACGGGCGTCGAGCTTCGAGGTGGCACCCGCCACCTTCGAGGTCGTCCATGCGCTGGAACGCGCGTACAAGTCGAGAAGATCCATGTCCACGGCGTCACCTCGGGGTCGGAGCCGGAGAAACTCATGCCCGGCTGTGCGAAGCTAGTCGCGTCGAACGAAGAGCTCGATGCGCGGGCCGCGCGCGTCGAGGTCATGCATGCGTAGCTGAGCGTGCTGGTGCGTCGCCGACCACCGTTTGAAGGCGGCGATCCCTCGCCCATACGCGTGCCGGGCTTCGACGTCGACCGCGGCGTGGAACGCGCGCTCGTGCGAGGAGAGGGGGTCGTAGCCGGCGACGGCGCGGTAGGAGGGATCGGAGCGATATTTCTCGATGTCGTCGTCGACTGCGACCACGACGACGCTGCGGGCGGATGCCGCCGAGATCGTGTGCATCGCTCCGACGGAATCGCCAAATCTCCGGGCCAGACGCGCATCGATGCCCGCATGGATAGCGATGAGCAGCACGCCGTCCGCCGCCAGGCCCGAGCGGAAATCGGATGGCCCTTCGACGAGCACCGGGCTGCGGAGCTCCCGCAACGCGCGGCGCGCCGCCGGGGCAATCCCCTCGAGTGATCGTTGGTCGGCCCGAACCGGAAACTCGGCATGGACGGCTGCGACGACCAGCACCGCCGCGAGGACTGTGATTGCCGCGGCGCCGAGTCGCGCCACTGCAACGTCCCGACGTTGCCGGCGCGGGAGGGCGCGCCAAAAGGTGAACAGAATCGCGAACCAAGCGATCACGCCCACCGTCCACATCCACCGCACGATGTAGAAGAACGGCGTGTCCACGACGTGCGCCGCGGAGAAGACGGCCGCGAGTACGGCGGCGATCGCCACCACATCGAGCGCGACCGCGTGCCGGTCCCGTCTGCGCACTGCGACCGTCGCCGCGCCGATGAGGAGAATCAGGCCAACCGGCACGTTCCAGTGCGGATCCACGCCACCGGTAAGGGCGATGACACGCTCGTGTCCCGAGATCCACGGCGCGGGAAGCGCAAGTTGCTGTCCGACGATCCGCGCGCCCGCGGACCAGCCGGCCGTGTTCGCGTGCGATCGCGTCCAGAATCGGATGAGGTCGCCAAGGTTGCCGCCGCCCGGTTGCAATTGCTGCACGACCGGAGGGAGCCAGCAGACGACCGCGACCGCGACCGCAACGAGCGCAGCCGGTTTGCACCGCTGCCACTTGCGGTAGCGGCGAGCGTCGAGCACGACCGCGCCGACCGCAACACCGATCGGAGCCACGACGGCAAGGGCCGCGCCAACGTGGCTCTGCACGACGAACGAACCGACACCCACCGCGATCGGCAACGCCCAGAGGTCGCCGGCGGCGGCCGACCACGCCAACGTGAATACCGCCAACAGCGGGAAGACGATCACGTACGGGTTCCAGGGGTCGACGAGGAAACCGGCGCCGAGCGCTCGCGCCAACACCAACACGAGCGCGAGACCGAGAGTCAATCCGACGATGCGCCCGCGTCGCCACAACACCGCACCGATGCACGCGATCGCGCCGGCATTCACCACCAGTGCGCCGGCGAGGATCCCGTGTGCCCGCGCGCCGAGCACCCGATACGGCAGCGCCAGGACATAGAAGAGCAGCGGTCCGGGATGGTTCCATCCGTAGCGCGAGTAGGCGCCGACCAGGGGCGTACGCCACGTACCCACGTCGCGCGTCCGCAGCTCGATGTCTGCCCAATCGGACGACGAGAACCAACCGCTGTGGACGACGCGCACGAACAGGACGAACGCGGGCACAGCCAGCAGTCCCGCAACGACCCATTTGCCGCGGCGATCCGAACGCGCCCCTGCCGCGGTCGCCCCCATGCCCGTCGACGCTACTCACGAAACGGTTCTCGAACACGCGTGATCGCCGTCGCTAACGTAGGTCGATGGCCCAAACGGCAGCGGTCCGCGGGCAGTCCCAGATCGCCGCCGTCGAGGTATTCGGCCACGACGACATCGTCGGCTACCGGCGCTCGCCGAGCGACGTCATCCGGCTGATCCTGTTCAGCCTCGCGACCATCCTGCTGCTCGCGCTCACTCGATGGGCCGAGAGCACCGTCGTCGCGTTCGAGAACGACGTCGTCGCGCTGTTCGGTCGCTTGAACTCCTCGGTCGAGCACGCGCTCAACCAGACGCTTTCGATCGCGGCCGGGATCATGAGCGTCGCGGTGTTCGTGCCCCCACTCCTCCTGAAGCGCTACCGGCTGATCGGCTACATCGTCGTCGCCAACGTCGCCACCGTGATCCTCGTGGGTGTCGCGACGTGGTGGTTGGACCAGGCCGCGGCGCGGTCGCTGCTCTCGACCGTCGTCGACCGGCTCGGTGCCACGTCGAACGGCTCGCTCAACCTCTGGACGCTCGCGCAGCTCACGTCGTCGTGCGTCATCCTCGCCCCGTTCGTGGGCCGGCGGTGGCGCCAGGCCGGCATGGTGATCCTCGCCACGTTCGCCTTGGGCCGCATCGTCCTCGTGACCGGGCGCTCGTCCGAGATCTTCCTGGTCGTGAGCATCGGTGCGACGGTCGGGGTTGCCGTGCTCCTCGCCTTCGGTCGCCCCAACCGGCGCCCGACCCTCGACGCCGTCGGGGCCGCGCTCGCGTCGACCGCATTGACTCCCATCGCGCTCGAGCCCTACGTGCTGGGCGTGCGCGGTGCGCGGTGGTACGTCGCGATCGACACCGACGGCACCCGACTGATCGCCAAGGTGTTGAGTCCCGATGAGCTCTCCGTCGATCTCCTCTATCGCACCTACCGCTATCTGCGGCTGAAGAACGTCGGCGACGAGCGGCCCTTCTCGTCGCTGCGGCGATCGGTCGAGCACGAGGCGCTGGTCTCGCTCCAGGCGCGCGATGTCGGCGTGGCGACGCCTCGCATGCGCGCGATCGCCGAGGTCGGCGAAGACTCGATGCTCATCGCCTACGAGATGGTCGACGCGCATCGCCTCGATCATGTGACCGACGAGATCGTGTCGGATCAGTTCCTGCGCAAGCTGTGGCGAAACGTCATGGGCCTGCGGCAGCACC
>JBBQER010000047.1:0-29952 GCA_038320885.1 Acidimicrobiia bacterium | reverse complement strand
GCGTCTCGTCGTGAGTGGCCAAGTCGGCCGCCATGGTTTCGGGATCCTGCTCCCAGCGGCGCGTGGAACCCTCGATGTCAGTGAACAAGAACGTCACGGTCCCCGCCGGCCGAGTCACCCACGTCACGTTAGGGCGTCCCGGTGAAGGCCGCGAGTACCACGGGCGAACCCAAGTCCCCCTCCGACCGATCGCTTGGTCTTACAGCCTCCGGCTTGCTTAGGCTCGACGCCGCGTCTCGCTCCAGTTGGTGCAGATGTCGGCACGGAGCGCCGCAACGAAAGCATCGCCTGCGCGAGTCTTCGTTCTGGGATGACCAAGGGTCCGCTTGACGCTCACGCGACGGTGCGATTCGCCGCCTCTTCCGCTCGATGGACGCCGTCAGCCGCGGGCGGAGGCGCGCGCGATGTAGCGGTCGCACAGTTCGACCAGGCGCTCGCGGCCGAAGCTCGCCTCGTGGCCGCCGTGCACCGCCTGGACCGGGAGCGTGCGCAGCCGCTCCATCGTCGCGACGTAGCGGTCGAGGTCGCCGTCTTGGCCGCCGTCGAGCAACGGACCGTCGTACACCGCGTCGCCGGAGAACAGGATGCCGCGCTCGGCGTCGTACAGACCGATCGAGTCGGGCGAGTGGCCGGGCAGGTGCAGCACCTCGAACGCGCGGTCGCCGATGTCGACCACGTCACCTTCTTCGAGCACGCGCGTCGGCGCGCACGGCTCCACGGAATACGAGTCGATGTCGTAGCCCGCGTAGGGGAGCGCGGTGAGGAGATCGTCCCGGCTGAGGGCGTAGCCGGCGTCGAGAAAGGCCTGCCACATGAGCGGATGGAACCCGCGGCGGTGCAGCGCCCCGCCGATGCTCCGGGAATCGGCTAGCAGCGCGGCGCCGGCGCGGTGCGCGAGCCGGACCGGGAACTCGTGCAGCGAGCCCACGTGGTCGAAGTGGTAGTGCGTTGCGACCGCGGTCACTGGTCGATCGAAGAGCGGGGCTTCGGCTTCCCGCAGGCTCACGAGGCCCATTCCGGTATCGACCACCAGCACCTGCTTCGACCCGGGCACGATCCAGATGTTGCACCGGGCAAACGCATCGACATAGGGCTCCGAGACGTGCCAGATGCCGTCGCCCGCGTCCTGGCGCGAGAACCACGGATCGGTCGCGACCTTCATAGCTGCATCTCGCCCACGCTAGGCCGACGCCGCGAGGAGTGATCCACGGTGGGGTCGGGACCGAACTGTCGGAGTAGCGTCCCGAATCTGCGAAGGGAGAGCTCATGGCTCGCGTCGTAATGGTTGGCGGTGGTGTCGTCGGTCTGTGCGGTGCCCTGATGCTCGGCCGCGACGGCCACCAGGTCACGGTGCTCGAGCGTGATACCGCTCCGCCGACCGACCCCGAAGCGGCATGGAACGGCTGGGAGCGGCGCGGCGTCAACCAGTTCCGCATGCTGCACTACTTCGCGCCGCGGTTTCAGGGCGTGATGGAGGCCAATGCGCCCGAGGTCGTGCGCGCGCTGGAAGACGCCGGCGCACTTCGATCCAACCCGTTCCGCGAGATCCCGGCGGAGATCACCGGTGGGTTCCGCGAGTCCGACGCGGTGTACGACGCGGTGACCGCGCGCCGGCCGATCGCCGAGGCCGCGATCGCGCGTGTGGTCGAAGCCAATGGGAACGTCACCGTGCAGCGCGGCGTCGCCGTCGACGGATTGATCACGGGCGACTCGACCGGCGAGGGCGTCCCGCACGTGATCGGTGTGCGCACCGAAGGGGGCGACGAGCTCCTCGCCGACATCGTCATCGACGCGGGCGGGCGCCGCTCTTCGCTGCCCAAGCTGCTCACCGCAATCGGCGCGCGCGCTCCGATCGAGGAACAGGAAGACTGCGGCTTCGTCTACTACGGCCGCCACTTCCGTTCCAGCGACGGGTCGGTACCCGCGATGTTCGGTCCGCTGCTGATGCCGTACGAGTCGTTGTCGGTGCTCACGCTCCCGGCCGACAACGGCACCTGGGGTGTCGGGCTCGTCGTCAGCGCCAAGGACGCGGCGTTGCGCGGTCTGAAGGACGTCGATACGTGGACCCGTACGGTCAAGGGCTACCCCCTCGCCGCGCACTGGCTCGACGGTGAGCCCATCGACGAGGGCGTCGCGATCATGGCCAAGATCGAAGACCGCCACCGCACGTTCGTGATCGACGGCAAGCCCGTTGCCACGGGTGTGCTCGCGCTCGCCGATTCGTGGGCGTGCACGAACCCGTCGGTCGGACGCGGCATCAGCATCGGCGTGATCCACGCCGAAGCGCTGCGCGCGCTGCTGCAGGACGCGCCATCCGATCCGGTCGAGCTCAGCCGGGCTTGGTACGACGCGACCATGGAAAACGTCGAACCGTGGTACCGCGGAACGCTGGCATTCGACCAGGGCCGCCTCGCGCAGATCCACGCGGAGATGGACGGCAAGCTCTTCGAGCCGGAACCCGAGTACGAGATGACGATGGCGTTGCAGGCCGCGACCGCCAAGGACCCCGAGATGCTCCGCACGTTCCTCGACATCGCGGGAGTCGTCGCGTCGCCGGCCGAGGTGTTCGCACGCCCCGGCCTGTTCGAGCGGGTCATCGAGCTCGGAAGCGGCTGGCGCGACGAGGCGCTGCCCGGTCTGAGTCGCGAGGAGCTCCTCGCGACCGTCGGCGCGTAGACGGGACTGCCGTGAAGGTCGACTCGGGCGGTGTCTCTCTCGATGTGCAGGTAGCAGGCGAGGGCCGCCCGGTCGTGCTCGTGCACGGCTTTCCCGACACGCAGCGGTTGTGGTCGAAGCAGGTCCCCGCGCTCGTGGACGCCGGATTCCAGGTGATCACCTACGACCAGCGCGGCTACGGCGCGAGCGACAAGCCCGAGGGTGTCGACGCGTACTCGATCCCGTTCCTCGCGATCGACCTCACCGCGATCCTGGATCACCTCGGTTTGGAGAAGGCGCATCTCGTCGGTCACGACTGGGGTGCGGCGGTGGTGTGGGCCACGGCGTCCCTAGCCCCGGCGCGGGTCGACCATCTCGTGCCGATGTCGGTTGGTCATCCCAACGCGTTCGCGAACATGGGCATGCGCCAGCGGGAGAAGTCGTGGTACATGCTGCTGTTCCAGTTCGAGCCCCAGGCCGAGCAGTGGCTGACGATGGACGAGGGCGCGAACTTCCGTGAGTGGTGTCACCATCCCGACTTCGATGCAGTGTTCCGCGAGTACCACGACAACGGCTCGGTGACGCCGGGTCTCAATTACTACCGGGCCAACGTCAACCCCGAAGCCCTCATCGGACCGCCCATCGAGCTGCCGGCGATCCACGCGCCGACGATGGGAATCTGGAGCTCCAACGACTTCGCATTGCTCGAGGAGCAGATGGTCAACAGCGCGAACTATTGCGCGACCTCGTTCCGGTACGAGCGGATCGACGGCCCCGACCACTGGATGCAGTGGGAAGCGCCGGACAAGGTGAACGAGCTCCTCCTCGATTTCCTCCCGCGCTGACGCCACCCGCTTGTCGGCGGCGACTCCGCGCGGGGAGACTGCGACGACGCGGCACCACCCCGTGCTGCCGATCGGGCCGGAGGATGCAATGTTCAAGCAGATCGTGGTCGGAACCGACGGGTCGGCCGGAGCGAACATCGCGGTCGACGCCGCGATCGAGCTCGCGCGCATGTCAGGAGCGACCCTGCACGTCGTGAGCGCGCGCAAGGTCGTGAGCGCGGCTCAGCTCGCGGCCAGCGTCGAGGCCGGCATCCCGGCGCTGAGCATCGACGAAGCCAACCAAGCGGCGCTCGCCGACGGGGAGCAGCTCTGCAATCAGATCGTCGCACGCGCCGACCAGGCGGGCGTCCGCGGCGAGGTGCACTGTGTCGCCGGCGATGCCCCCGATGCGCTGATCCGCGTCGCGGAGGACACCGGCGCCGACTTGCTCGTCGTCGGAAATCGCGGGATGTCCGGTGCGCGTCGATTCGTGCTGGGCAGTGTCCCGAACAAGGTTGCGCACCACTGCCCGACCAACATCCTCATCGTCGACACCTCGGAAGCCCGAGCCTGATCCGACGGTGGATCCTGGCCTCGGCGGCCGGTATTGACACCCGGCGGACCTGCGCGATTCGATCGGTGCACCGTCCGGGTTCCGGGCGAAGAGGGGGCATCTCGATGACGCGCACCGTCGTGCGGACCGCGGGCGTCTTGCTGGCAGTGGTGTTGCTGGCCACCGGTTGCAAGAGCAGCGACAAGGCCACGCCCGGCGACAACAAGACGACGAGCACGAAGTCGTCCGGTGACAACGGAAAGGCGGCCGCGCGCAGGAGTCGCTTCGCGAAGACAGACACCTTCTGCGTGGCGTCAACCGCCAAGCCCACGGCGACGCCGAAGGCCACCGGCGACGGCATCACTGCCGATTCCATCTCGATCACGCATATCCGTGTCACGCTCGAGGATCTGGCATCGCTCGGCTTCGCGATCCCGATCGGCGATCCGGCCGATCAGGCGAAGCGGTTCGTCGGACTGGTCAACGATCGCTGCGGGGGGATCAACGGTCGCAAACTCAAGCTGTCTCTCGTCGAAGCGCCGCCGCTCGCGCCGTCCGGGCAGGATCCGGCCTCGGTCGCGCAGGCCGCGTGCATCCAGGCGACCGAAGACGACCACGCCGTGTTCGCGTTCTCCGGGAGCGGTTGGGGAGGCCAGGGCGGAGCCGCGTGCGTGACCGGCGCGCACGACACGATCTATCTCACCACCTACAACATCTCGCAGGAGGATCTCGCGGGCGCCGACAATCGCCTGTATTCCTTCACGTTGTCGTCGGCCGAGGGGCTGACGTATCTCGCGCGCCGGCTGGTGTCGCAAGGCGTGCTCGAGGGCAAGACCATCGGTGTCGTCATGGCCGACGGGCCGGGTGATCCGGAGATCGTCGAGAAGGGTCTGCTCGACCCGCTCAACGAGATGGGTGTGAAGGTCAAGCGGGTAGACACTATCGGTTGCGCGGGCGGTAACTCGTGCACGGGCGGGGTCATCGAGTCGGTGCAGGGGATGATCGCCGACGGCGTCGACGTGTTGTTCCCGCTGCTGAACGTGATCAGCCTTCCCGGCTACCTCAACGAGATGGTGACGCAGGGCGTGAAGCCGGGACAGATCCAGATGTACCAGTCGGGCTACAACGCGCAATCGGGTGACCTCGTCTCGAGCAAGGTCGTCACATTCGGAGGCGCAAAGGCGGGCACGCTCTACAACGGCACGGTGATCGTCGCGAACGGCCAGACCGGTGCGTTTCGCCTGCCGGGTTACCAGCCGAGCGCGTATGCCGAGATGTGCAACCGCGAGTACCAGAAGGCGGGTGGCCCCAAGTACAGCGCGGTCAACCCGGCGACGAACTCCGCCTACGGCGCGACCGTCGGCATGTGCACGTTCATTCGCACCATCGCGCGGGCAGTGGAGTCGGCCGGCGTGAACCCGACCCGCAAAGACCTCGCGGCCGGGGTCGAAGGCCTTGGCGACATCGTCGTCGGCGACGACTCGAACAGCTTCGGACCGGGCAAGTACACCTCGCCCAACGAGCTGTACCAGATGACGTTCCACTATCCCTGCGCCAAGGACAAGATCCCGTTCGACGGCATGTGCATCATCAGCGAGAAAGTCGCGTTCCCGATCCCCGCGAAGCCCTGAACCCCGATGCCGCCCGACGACGCCGAGCTCGCGGACCAGGACCCGGCCGCGCTCGCGGCGGCGGTGTTGGCCCAGGAGTCGGAGCGCCAGGCGGCGCAAGCGGCCCGGTCGGCAGTCACCGTGCTCCCCGACGATCTGCTACCGGGAGTCGGTGCCGAGCCGATGCCGATGCGCGACACGCTGCGAGTCGGCGGCACGTCGATGGTGCTCGTCCTGGCGCTGATCACGATCGCGGAACAGTTCGAGCGGGCGGCGGGCGGAGTGCTCGCGCCCGACATCCAGGACACCCTCCATATGAGCGACACGATGTTGATCGGCATCAGCGCGTTCGGCGGGGTCGCGCTCGTGCTCGGCGCGGTGCCGCTGGCCTGGCTGGCGGACCGCATGTCGCGCGTGCGCATCGTCTGGATCGCGACCATCGGGTGGGCCGTGGCCGCGGCCGTCAACGGGCTCGTCGTGAACCCGTTCCAGTTGTTCTGCACGCGCATCGGCGTCGGCTTCGGTCAGGCGTACTCGGTGCCGGTGTTCGCGTCGCTGCTGACCGACACCTACCCGATCCAGGGCCGGGCCCGCGTGTACGGCGCGTACTGGCTGTCCCAACCGGTGGGCCTGTTGATCGGTCCGTTCCTCGCGGGCGCGATCGCCAATGCCGCGGGCGGCACCGAGGGCTGGCGGGCCACCTACGTCGTGCTCGCCGCGCTACCGCTGCTGCTCGCGCTCCTCTCGATGCTGGTGCTGCGTGAGCCGGTGCGAGGCCGGTACGAACAGGAGCTGGTGCTGGGTGAGGTGCTCGCCCCGGCGCCCGAGCGCACCGAGCTCCCGGTGTCGATGGCGACCGCCTACCAGCGCCTGAAGAAGATCAAGACCTTCTATTACATCTGTGTGGGCATCGGCGTGCTCGGCTTCGCGCTGGTCGCGGTGCCGGTGCAGATCGGTCTGCTCCTCGACCACAGCTACGGCTACGGGGCGTACACGCGCGGGTGGATGCTCTCGCTCACCGCGATCGCGTCGCTCGTCGCGATCCCGGTTGCGGGCCTGACGTACGACCGCCAGTTCCGCCGCAATCCGGAGCTGGTCGTCCGCCTGGCGGGGATGTTCGTCATTGCGTACGGATTGCTCTTGTTTGTCGCGATGCGGATGCACGCGATCGCGCTGCTGCTGCTGTTCGTTGCGCTCGCGGGTGCGTGCACGAGCGCGGCCTTCGTGAGCGTCGGGCCGATCGTGGGCGCGGTCGCGCCCTACCGGATGCGCACGCAGGCGTTCGCGCTGGTGCCGGTGTTCATCTTCCTGGTCGGCGGCTTCTTCGGCGGCATTCTCGCCGGTGCGCTCTCCGACGCGCACGGAGAACGCACCGCGTTGATGATCGTCGCGCCCATCGCCGGGTTGATCGGCGGTGGCCTGTTCATGTACGGCTCGCGGTTCCTGAAGCGCGACATCTCGCTGGCCGTGGAGGAGTTGATCGAGGAGAAGTCCGAGATCGAGCGGATGAGCGCGCGTCCCGACGCGATACCAGTGCTCCAGGTGCACAACCTCGACTTCAGCTACGGGACCGTGCAGGTCCTGTTCGACGTCGGGTTCGAGGTGCCGCGCGGCGAGGTGCTCGCGCTGCTGGGCACCAACGGCGCGGGCAAGTCGACGCTGCTCCGGGCAATCAGCGGGCTCGGCATTCCCGATCGGGGAGTGGTGCGCCTCAACGGCCGCACGCTGACCTACGTCGACGCCGAGCTCCGGTTCCGGGAGGGGATCGTGTTGTTGCGCGGGGGCGCGGGCACCTTCGGCGAGCTGAGCGTGAACGAGAATCTGCACACGTCGCTGCTCGCGACCAAGACCACCCGCGCCGACCGCCAGGTTCGCATCGAACGCGTCCTCGAGACGTTCCCGGCGCTCGCGGGCCGGCGCGCGGTTGCCGCACGCGATCTCTCGGGCGGCCAGCAGCAGATGCTGGCGCTGGCGATGGCGCTCGTGCACGACCCCGAGATCCTCCTGATCGACGAGCTGTCGCTCGGGCTCGCGCCGCTGGTCGTGGAAGACCTGCTCGGCGTCGTCCAGGACCTCAAGACACGCGGCCAGACGATGATCGTTGTCGAACAGTCCTTGAACGTGGCGCTCGCCTTTGCCGATCGCGCCATCTTCATGGAGAAGGGCCGGATCCTCTTCGAGGGCCCGGCCCGGGAGCTGGCCGAGCGCGACGACCTCGTCCGCGCCGTCTTCCTCGGTGGCGAGGGAGGCTGACCGGCGTGTTCGGCGTCGAGGTGACGCAGCAGGCACTCTTCTACGGTGTCGTCTTCGGGCTGATCTACGCGGTGTTCGCGGCCGGGTTCGTGCTCGTCTACCGGTGCACCGGCGTGTTGAACTTCGCCCAGGGAGAGATCGGCGCGTTCGGCGTGGCGCTGTTCGCGTTGTTCCACGTCCAGTACGGGATCCCGTACTGGTTGGCGTTCGCGTTCGCGACGATCGCAACCGCGATCATCGGCATGGTCATCGAGATGAGCGTTGTGCGCCGGCTGTTCTCGGGCCCACGCCTCGTCCTGTTGATCGCGACGGTCGGTGTCGCACAGCTCCTGTTATTCCTGCGGGTCAGCCTGCCGAAGATCAGCGCGGGCGGCGAGTTCCCGCTCCCGTTCACCGGGCGCTGGGAGCCGACCGGGTCACTCGTCGTGCTGCCGCGCGAGATCCTCGTGCTGGTCGTCGCCCCGATCTTCATCCTGGCACTCGCGTTCTTCATGACGCGGACGTCGTTCGGGCTCGCGGTACGGGCGTCGGCATCCAACGCCGATACGGCCCGGGTCTACGGCATCAGCGTCAAGCGCACATCGACGATCGTATGGACCATCGCCGCCGCGTTCGCGGCCGTCACCGCGATTCTCATCGCGCCGCTGCAAGGCATCACCCCGGGCAACATCGTCGCCGCGGGCGCGGTCGCGATCGGGCCGTCGCTGCTGCTCCGCGCGCTCGTGGTTGCGCTCATCGCGCGGATGCGGTCGTTGCCGATGACACTCGTCGGCGGAATTGCGGTCGGCGTGTTCGAGCGCATCGTCCTGGCGAATGTCGACGCGCGCAACCAGTCGATCATCGATCTGTACCTCTTCGGCGCGGCGCTCGTGCTGGTGGTGTTCCTGATTCGAAGTACCCGTGACGAAGCGGGCTGGTCGCTCGCGGCGCAGGTGAAGCCGATCCCCGAACGGTTGAGATCGCTCTGGTACGTCCGGCGGATCCCCCAGCTCGGCCTCACGCTGGTGTTCGGATTCCTCGCCGTGATCCCCCTCTTCCTGTCCCGGCAATCACAGGAATTCCTCTGGACCGAGATCGTCATCTACGCCCTCATCGCGCTCTCGATCACCCCACTCGCGGGCTGGGCCGGTCAGCTGTCGTTGGGGCAGTTCGCGTTCGTCGGGCTGGGCGCGTTGACGATGCTGATGTTGCACTCCGGGCTCGACATCCCAGTGCCGTTCGACCTCTGGGACATGCACTTCCAGATGGCGTGGGTGCCGGCGACGATCCTCGCGACGGCAGTCGGTGTCGCGGCCGCGGTGGCGATCGGGATACCGGCCTTGCGCGCCCGAGGCCTGTTCCTCGCGGTGATCACGCTCGCCTTCGCCGTCATGTGCTCGAACTGGCTCTTTCGCCAGTCGACCTGGACGGGGAGCAAGTACGGCACGTCGACGCACCGCATCGATCCTCCCGTGATCGGAGGTGTCGACTTCTCGAATCGTCGGAGCATGTACTACTTGTGCTTCGGGGTGCTCGTCGTCGTGGCGGCGGTCGTCGCGCGGCTGCGGCGCACCGGCATCGGCCGGTCGATGATCGCGGTGCGGGACAACGAGGACATGGCCGCGGCGTCGACCATCCCGACCAGCCGCGTCCGGGTGATGTCGTTCGCGTTGTCGGGCGGCGTCGCCGCGCTCGCGGGAACGCTCCTCATCACCTTACGCGCGCAAATCACGCCCACGCAGGCCTTCACGCCCGACGACTCGCTCCTGGTGATCGCCACGGCCGTGATCGGCGGGCTGGGTTCGATCGTCGGGCCGATCATGGGTGCGTTGTTCGTACGGGGACTCCCGGTGATCTTCAACGACACGGTGCAGGTCCGGCTGTTCACGAGCAGCATCGGCCTGCTGATCCTGTTGATGTACTTCCCGGGCGGCCTGTTGCAGATCGGGTACCAGATCCGCGACGCCGTGCTGCACTGGGCCGACCGGCGCCTCTCGGGCGGCGCGGCCGCCCCGCTGGTTCCCGCGATCGCCAAGCGCGTTCCCACGCGCGCGACGCGCGCCGTCGAAGGTCCGGAGACGGCGCCCTGGTTGTCGGTGCGTGACATCGGGGTCCGGTTCGGCGGCAATCACGCCGTCGACGGTGTGAGCCTGAGTGTGAACCGGGGCGAGCTCGTCGGGTTGATCGGCACGAACGGCGCCGGCAAGTCGACGTTGATGAACGCGATCGGCGGGTTCGTGCCGTCGACCGGGCGCATCGAGGTGCTCGGTCGCGACGTCAGCTCGATGCCTGCGTACCGCCGCCACCGCGTCGGACTCGGCCGCGGATTCCAGTCGGCGCGCCTGTACCCTGCGATGACCGTGCGCGAGACCATCATGGTCGCGCTCGAAGCGCGCGAGCACTCGTGGTTGGTGCCGTCGATGACGGGCCTCCCGCCGTCACCGCGGTCCGAGCGCCGCAAGCGTGTCGAGGCCGAAGAGCTCGTCGACTTCCTCGGTCTCCAGCGCTACGCCGACGAGTTCATCTCGAACCTCTCGACCGGCACGCGCCGTATCGTCGAGCTGGGCACGCTGCTCGCGGTCGACGCGCGCGTGCTGCTGCTCGACGAACCGACCGGAGGGGTCGCGCAACGCGAAGCCGAAGCCTTCGGCCCGTTGATCGTGCGCGTGCAACGCGAGCTGGGCGCGGCGATGCTCGTGATCGAGCACGACATGCCGCTCATCATGGGCATCTCCGACCGGGTGTACTGCCTCGAGGCCGGGGGTGTGATCGCCGAGGGGACGCCCGGCGCGGTGCGCCAGGACCCCAAGGTCATCGCGTCGTATCTGGGAACCGACGCACGCGCGATCCAGCGCTCGGGCGTGGTGGCGCCTTCGTGAAGTCCGTGCCGGATTGGGGCCGCTACGGTCGCCACCCGCTTCGCATCCTCGCGTTGGTCGCGCTCATCGACGCGGTCGACCGGCAGATCCTGCCCGGCGTGCTGAGCAAGGTGCAGCACGATCTCGGCTTCAGCGATTTCCAGGCTGGCCTCCTCGGCGGTGCGCCCGTGTTCGCCGGGTTTCTCGTCGCGCTGCCGGCCGGATACCTCGCCGATCGCTACCGCCGATCCCGCATCATCGCGATCGTGATGGCGTCATGGGGCGCGATCTCCGCGCTGAACTCCGTCGTGCTCGGCTACGGGCAGTTCCTCGCAGTGCGCACCGTGCTCGGCGTCGGGGAGACCGTGGACAACCCGGCGTCGGCGTCGTTGATCGCCGACTACTACCCGCCGGAGATGCGTGGGCGCGCGTACGCGCTGCAACGCGTCGCGCCCACGGTCGGCGCCGCGCTCGGCCTCGCGCTCGGTGGCGGGGTCGGGCAGCTCTTCGGTTGGCGCTGGGCGTTCCTGCTCGTGGGCGCGCCGGGATCCCTGCTCGCACTCGCCGTGTGGCGACTGCCGGATCCCGCTCGGGGCGAGCACGACGTCACGAGCGCGGACGCGTCGGCGACCGTCGTCGTACAGGAAAACGGCGTCCGCGCCCTGCTCCACGATGTCCGGCGCACCCTCCGCATCCGGACCCTCCGCTCGTTGATGATCGGCACCGCGATCGCGACCGGTGCGTTGTCGGGCATCGGGTTCTGGGCGCCGTCGTTCCTCGAGCGGCACGCCGGACTCTCCGGCGGCGCCTCGGCGGGACTTGTCGGGGCGCTCATCTTGGGCGGGGCGGTCGCGGGCACGATCCTCGGCGGTCGCCTCAGCGACCGGCTCCGCGATCAGGTCGCGGGCGCACCGATGCTCGTCGCGGCGGTGACCCAGGCGATCGGCGCAATCGTGCTCATGCCCGTGTTCGCCGACATTCCCTTGGCGGTGCGCATCGTCCTGTCGGGCATCGGCGTGCTCTTCATCGTCGCGGGGTTCCCGGCGCTCGCGGCGATGGTTGCCGAAGTCGTTCCCGCGAGCATTCGGGGCCTCGCGTTCTCGGTGACGGGATTTCTCAGCGCGCTCGCGGCCGCGCTCTCGCCGCTCCTGATCGGGGCGATCTCGGATCGGTTCACCTACCACTTCGAGGGCAAGACCGTCGGGAATCTCGCCGACGCGTTCGCGATCGTGATGCCGCTCGTCCTGGTCGGTGCGATCGTGGTGTTGCGCGGCCGTCACTTCGTCGAGTCCGACAAGGCAGCCGCCGTGTCTGCCCGCTAAGTACCGATTTCGACCGTCGGCAGCCGAGTTCGGCGTACGCACGCTCAACCGAGACGGCCGGCGTGTTGACCGTCGTGCGCGCCGCAACGTACGTTTCGGCTCTTCAAGGACGAAAGGGCGACGCGCCATGGGTGGGGTTCGAGTTCGAGATCGTGCACGGCGCGCTTCGATGGTGGCACTCGTCATCGGGCTCGCGTCGACCGGGGTCGTCGTTGGTGGCATCGCGCCCGCGGCTGCTGATCAGGCGATATCGAGCGCCGGTCCGCTCACGAACATCGGGATCTCCAGCGACCTGAACTGCAGCGTCAATCACGCCGGCGACGCCGCGGGCGAGTTCTTCGCGAACACCGCGTGCGCCACCGAGATCTCGGTAGGGGGAACGACGTACGGTCCCGCTTCGATTCCGTCCGGCAACAGTCCCGGTGGGTTCACGCCGGTCAGCCAGTCCGCGGTCACGGGCTCGGGAACCAATGCCAGCCCGTTCAAGGTCGTCACGGTGGTCGACGTCGCCACCACCGGCTTGCGGATCACCGAGACGGATTCGTACGTCACCGGGCAGGAGTCGTATCGCACCGACGTACAGATCGCGAACCCCACCGAAGGCGCGCTCGCGGCGACGCTCTATCGAGGTGGCGACTGTTTCCTGCAGAACTCCGACCGCGGCTTCGGCGCCACCGGCAACCCGCCCGGTTCGGTGGCGTGTGTCGCGCCCGACAGCGGAAACCCTGCGATTCCCGGCACGCGCATCGAGCAGTGGCTCCCGATCACGAGCGGCAGCCACTTTTACGAGAGCACGTTCTTCAACGTGTGGTCCGCGATGAGCAGCGGCAATCCGTTCCCCGACACGTGCGACTGCGCGACCAACGAGGACAACGGTGCCGGTTTGAGCTGGGCCGTCAGCGTGCCTGCCGCCGGTTCGGTGACCCTTTCGCACCTCACGACGTTCTCGCCGCTCGGCAGCGTTCCGCTGTCGGTGAGCAAGACCGCCGACCAGGCAACGGTGAATGCCGGTGCACAGGACGGGTACACGATCACCGTCTCGAACCCGAACCCGTCGAGCGTCGCCCTGTCGACGATCACCGACACGCTGCCCGTGGGCTTCAGCTACGTCGCCGGCAGCACGACGGGTGCGACCACCGCCGATCCCTCCGTGGCGGGCCGGACGCTGACCTGGAACGGCCCGCTCACCGTGCCCGGTGAGAGCGACGGCGTGCCCGGCACCCTGTCTTTGCACTTCGGAGTGACCGTTTCGACGATCCCCGGCACGTACCTGAACAACGCGGCCGCGACCTCGAGCGACTTCACGATCGCCCCGAGCGGCGACACGGCACCGATCACGGTGCAGGCGGTGACGACGACGAACCTGGTCACCTCGATCACCGGTACGCCGGACACCGTGACGGCCGGGAAAGATGTGCAGTACGTCGTGACGACGCAAAACGTCGGGCCCACGACCGTCGCCGCGGTCCGGATCGTCGACACCCTGCCCTCGGGTGCGAAGCTCTTGTCGGCGACGCCGTCATCCGGGTTGTGCACCGGAACCACGATCGTTCGGTGCGACGTCGGTCCGCTCGCCCCGTCGGCCTCCGCGACGGCGAC
This sequence comes from Acidimicrobiia bacterium, assembly GCA_038320885.1. Classification (GTDB taxonomy): domain Bacteria; phylum Actinomycetota; class Acidimicrobiia; order IMCC26256; family PALSA-610; genus JBBQER01. The sequence continues at coordinate 16,299 of JBBQER010000047.1, read as the reverse complement.
GCTGTTGGTGCGGACGCCCTTCACCGTTCCCGAAGGCGGCGTGATCACCGACTCGGCCACCGCCAAGCCGGGTGCCAACAACACCGCGACGCACGACACCAACGTGGTCGCACCCACGCCGGGAGCGGTCAGCGGCTTCGTGCCCGCCGGTGGCTCGATCAGCACCGGCGGACCCAACCCGGCGACGCTCACACTTCCGCCGCCCGGACCGGGCACGGCCGACGGCGCGTTCGTGGAGATGAGCCAGACCGACGGCGGCAACTTCTGCGCGGGGCCGTGTGTGGGCACCGTCACCGCCATCAACGATGTCCAGGGCTACACGAATCCCAACCTGCCGCTGAAGCTCACGATCTCGTACCGCTACACGGACCCGCTCAAGGCTCTCATCGACTTTCTCGCGACCGACTCGTACAAGGCGGGCGAGGTCGGGCCGGGCGCCAAGATCCCGAACTGCGCCGACGACCCCTCGTGGACGCCCGAGCAAAAGCGCGCCGCCCGGTTCCGTCGACTCATCCGGCTCGGGACGCACAGCGGCATCGCCAATCCGAGCCCCTGCGAAGACGCCCGCACCATCACGCTCCGCCCCAACGGCGCGTTCCGGCTCACCTACACGATCCTCTGGCTCACGGGAGACCCGCACTTCGCGCGCCGATGACGGCGGCGTCCTTCAGCGCACGCCGCCGTCGAGCGTGACCGTGGCGCCCGTGCAGTAGGCCGACGCGTCGGTCGCGAGGAAGAGCGCGGCCCCGGCGACGTCGGGCGGCTCGCCGACGCGTCCGAGCGCGACGCGCTGGCGTGCGAGCGCGTCGACGACCGCGGGGTCACCCCACGCCTTGGCGATGTCGGTGCGGAACATGCCGCAGCGGATCGTGTTGACGCGGACCGACGGGCCGAACGCGCGCATGAAGCCGAGCGTGAGGGCCTCGAGGCCGGCCTTCGCCGCCGCGTACGGCAGTGCTGTGGCTTCGGGATGGGTGGCTTCGGTGGACGAGATGTTGATGATCGACCCGCCTCCGCCTTCCGCCATGCGGGTGCCGATCAGCGAGGTGAGCCGGAACGGACCCTTCAGGTTCACGCCGAGCACCTTGTCGTAGAGTGCCTCGCTGACCTGCTCGAGCGATGGATACAGCGGCGACATCCCCGCGTTGTTGACGAGCACGTCGACGCGATCGAAGCGGTCGTACGCGGCGGCGACGAGCGCGTCGCAGTCGTCCCAGCCGCTGACATTGGCGGCAATGGCCAGCGCGTCAGCGCCGAATCTGGTGGACACCTCCTCGGCGAGCGCTTCGCACGCGTCGATCTTGCGACTCGCGATAACCACCGACGCGCCGGCCTCGGCGAACGCGAGCACCATCTCCCGCCCGAGCCCCCGGCTTCCACCGGTGACGAGCGCAACCTTCCCCTGGAGCAACCGTCCGTCGTTCATTCGTCCAGACTGCCCGGATCGTGACACCCGGCGCACGCCCGCACCCGGTGCACATCTATCGTGCGCTCGTGGCGACGGAGGCGGACGTGCGCAAGATCGCGCTCTCCCTTCCCGGAACGACCGAGAAGCCGTCCTACGGCACGCCCGGGTTCCGGGTCAAGGACAAGTTGTTCCTCCGGCTGCGCTCTGATGCCGAAGGCGGCCTCGTGGTGTTCGTCGCCGACCTCGGCGAGAAGGAAGCATTGCTGCAGTCGAGCTCGAAGAAGTTCTTCACCACGCCGCATTACGACGGCTACGCGTCGGTGCTCGTGAATCTGCGGGCGGTAGCTGTCAAGGAGCTGCGCGAGCTCATCACGGATTCGTGGCGGTGCCGCGCGCCCAAGACACTGTTGCAGGAGTTCGACGGCGAGTAATGGCAACCTCCGAGCAATGCCCGGCGAAGCTGGTGCGCATGCTCGCGTGACGCGTCCGCGGACGCGTTGCTAACACCGTGCCGTGTGCACAGAAAACGGTCCCGCGAGACCGCTTTTGGACAATTGAAGGCAACGAGCAGCCGGCGCGGACCGAACGCTCGTTGATCGAGTGCGAACGACCAGACGTCGGTCTTCATATTGGTGTCGTCGGCGTCGGTCGCCAGGAAGCCTCCAACGATGATCGTTGTGTCTTTCATCGACCCTCCCGGCTGTCCGCGACGCGCTTCTGCTGCGTCGGCTCGGACAACGTAGGAGTCGGGTGCGACACTGGGCCGACTCCACGTGCGGCGCCGGACTCCGTTACTCGCCTCGCTGAGCCTGGCCGACGACGGCCTCGCGGCCGGCGGTGGTGTTGGTCACCTCGATTACCGCGCCTTCGAGGTCGGCGGCGATGTCGATGCGCGCTTCGATGGTGTCACCCGCCACGACCATGCCGACGAAGCGGAGATCGATCTCGCCGTGCGCGAGGAAGTCTTCGCCCCAGGCATCCAGCAGCATTCCGTACGCCGGGCCCGCGATCTGCACACCCTGCGCGACCAAGCCGGGCATGCCGAGCGCCGCGGCCGTCTCCGCGTCGGAATGGAAGTTCCCGCGGCGCGAGTAGGCGCGTGCCAGCTCCTCGGTCACTTCCCACGTCATCGCCCGCTCCATCACGTGTCTCCGAGCGTCGCCGTGGGCGTGAACGTGACCCACGACGTCCACAGCGGCTGGTCGGGTGCGTCGGCGGTGATCACCGCGACCTCGATGTCGACGTACTCGCGGCCGCGCTTCTCGTAGCGGGCCACCACCCGCCCGAACGTGATCAGGTCGGCGCCGGCCTGCGCTATCCGATGGCATTTCAGCCGCTGCCGGGTCTGGATCATCGCGTCGGGGCACGTCTGCTGGAAGCAGAGAATCGTGAGATTCGCGGCGATCGGCGGGTACAGCGCGCCCGCCTGCAGCGCCGGATGATCCAGGCCGGCCGCCCGCCAGTAGCGCTCGTTGGCCGCGGCCGAGATCGTCAGGCGCAGCGGTCCCAGCGGCTGATCGGGCGCCAGCGACGTCCACTCGGTCGACAGGTCATGCATCGCGCTGTATTATATGCACCATGGCGTATCGAGCGGGAGTTCTCGGCGGGTCCGGCTACGCCGGGGCCGAGCTCCTGCGGCTCCTGGCCGGACATCCCGAGATCGAGGTTGTCCACGTCACCGCCGACTCCAACGCGGGAGCGGCGGTGGGGGACCTGTACCCGGGCCTCCTCGGCGCCTACGAGAACCTGCGGTACTCGCCCCTCGACAGTGCGGATCTCGCCGGCCTCGACCTCGTGTTCGCGACCCTGCCGCACGGCGCGAGTCAGGCGCTGCTTCCCGGCCTCCTCGACCACGTGGGCCATGCCATCGACCTCGGCGCCGACTTCCGGTTGCCCCCCGACGTCTACACACTCTGGTACGGCGAGTCGCACCACGCGCCCGAGCTGGCCGACCGGTTCGCGTACGGGCTCGTCGAGCTGTACCGCGACGAGATCGCGTCACACACACACGTTGCCGCTCCCGGTTGTTATCCGACTGCGGTGAGCCTCGCGTGTGCGCCGCTGGTCGCACTCGATCTCGTGGAGCCGCGCATTGTCGCCGACGCGGTGTCGGGTCTTTCCGGCGCGGGCCGTGGACTCAAGACCACGAGCCTCTTCTCGGAGGCGAACGAGAACGTGTCGGCCTACGGCCTCCTCACGCATCGCCATACCGCCGAGATGGAGCAGGCCCTGGCCAAGGTCGCCGGTCACGACGTGAGCGTTCTCTTCACGCCGCACCTCGTGCCGACGACACGCGGCATCCTCGCGACTTGTTACGCCCGCCCGACAACGTCGGGTCTGTCGACCGCGCGACTCCTCGAGCACTACCGCGAGTTCTACGCGAACGACCCGTGCGTGTTCGTGGTCGACGAGCCGTCCGGGACCAAAGCGACGTACGGCGCCAATGTCGCCCACGTCACCGTGCGCTTCGACGCCCGCACTGACACCGTTGTCGCGATCGCGGCGGAGGACAATCTGGTCAAGGGCGCCGCCGGTCAGATGGTCCAAGCCGCCAATCTGTTGCTCGGCCTGCCCGAGACCACCGCGTTGCCGCTCGTGGGTATCCAACCATGAGCATCACTGCGGCCAAGGGGTTCGTCGCGGGCGGGCTCGCGTGCGGCATCAAGGAATCCGGAGCCCCCGACCTCGCGCTCGTCGCGACCTACGACCACCATGCCGTTCCCGCCGCCGCGGTCTTCACGTCCAACCTGGCCCAGGCCGCGCCGGTACAGATCTCGCGCGCCCACCTCGCGAATGGTGAGGCGGCGGCGGTCCTGCTCAGCTCCGGGAACGCCAACGCCGCGACGGGGGAGACCGGGCGACGTGACGCGGCGCGCATGTGCGAGCTCGCGGGATCCGGCATCGGCGCCGCGCCCGCCGACGTCCTCGTCTGTTCGACCGGCCTCATCGGCATCCCCATGCCCATGGCCGCGCTCGAAGCCGGCATCCCCAAGCTCTGCGGCACGATCAGCGCCGACGGCGGCCCCGACGCGGCCCGGGCGATCCTCACCACCGACACGGTGGCGAAGGAGGCAACCGCACCCGCGGGTTCGGCGGTCGTCGGCGGAATGGCCAAAGGGGCAGCGATGCTGTCGCCGGCGATGACGACGATGCTCGCGGTCCTCACGACCGACGCCGCGGCCGAGCCCGATGCCTTGCGCCGGGCGCTGGCGAAGGCCGTCTCCGAGACCTTCGACTGCCTGAGCGTCGACGGTTGCCGTTCGACCAACGACACCGTGATCGTGCTCGCCAACGGTCGCGCCGGAAACGTGAACGATCACGCGCTCGTCGACGCCCTCACCGTCGTGTGCGGTTCGCTGGCCGAGCAGATGGCGAGTGACGCCGAAGGCGCGACCAAGCTCGTGCGCATCAGAGTCGTCGGTGCCCGCACCGACACCGAAGCGCGCGTCGCCGCGCGCGCGGTCGCGAACAGTCAGCTCGTGCAGTGCTCGCTCAACGGCGGTGACGCGTACTGGGGCCGGGTGCTCTCCGAGCTCGGCGCCAGCGGTGCGTTTATCGAGCCCGAGCAGGTCGACATCGCGTACAACGGCGTGATGATCTGTCGCGACGGCATCGCGTGCGCCCACGACGAAGCCGCGCTGGCCAAGCACATGGCCGGCCGCGAGATCGAGATCACGTGTGATCTCCGCCAGGCGCACGGCGAGGCGACGGTGCTGACGACCGACCTCTCCCACGCATACATCGACGAGAACCGCCAGACCTCATGACGCCGGACGTCGTGACGAGGGCCAGGCGCAGATCCGGAGGCCCGGACGGTCGATCGGCGACGCACCGTGCTCGAGGGCCGGAGGTCGTAGCCGCGTGAAAGTCGACGAGCGCGTGCGCGCGGCGGGGGAGAAAGCCGTCGTCCTGGCCGAGGCTCTGCCCTACATCCGCGAGTTCTCGGGCAAGACCGTGGTGATCAAGTACGGCGGTCACGCGATGAGTGATCCCGCGCTCTCCGATCTCTTCGCGGCCGACGTCGTGCTCATGCGACTGGTCGGCATGAACCCGGTCGTGGTGCACGGTGGCGGGCCGCAGATCAGCGACCTCATGCGCAGCCTCGGCAAGGAGCCCGAGTTCGTCGACGGGCGCCGCGTCACCGACGCGGAAACCGTCGACATCGTGCGCATGACGCTCGTGGGCAAGGTCAACCGCGAGATCGTCGCGTCGGTGAACCGCCACGGCTCCTACGCGGTCGGCCTTTCCGGCGAGGACGCCGCGCTCATCCGCGTCGATCAGCGTGATCCGCGTCTCGGCTTCGTCGGCGACGTACGCGAGATCAATCCCACGATCGTGGAGCGCATGTTGCGCGAGGAGCTGATCCCGGTGATCGCGACCGTCGGCGTCGACGACCACGGCCAGGCCTACAACGTGAACGCCGACACGGTGGCCGGCGCGATGGCCGAGGCGCTCGACGCCGAGAAGCTCGTGTATCTGACCGATGTTGCGGGCGTCTACGGCGACTGGCCCGACGAGAGCTCACTCATCTCGCGCATCGACGTGGCCGGCATGGAGAAGCTCATCGCCGACGGCAAGATCGCCGACGGCATGATCCCCAAGCTCGAATCGTGTGTGTCGGCGCTCAGACGCGGGGTACGTCGCGCGCACATCCTCGACGGCCGCCTTCCGCACGCACTGCTGCTCGAATTCTTCACGAAGCAAGGCGTGGGAACAATGGTGCACCCATGACTGACACGACGAAGTTCGCGGAGCTGGCGCAGCTCGACGCCGACCACGTGATGCAGACGTACGGTCGCCTGCCCGTGGCGTTTGTGCGCGGCGAAGGGACCGTGCTCTGGGACAGCGAGGGCAAGCGGTACCTCGATTTCCTCGCCGGCCTCGCGGTCTCGGGGCTCGGTCATGCCCACCCGGAGGTCGCCGACGCGATCGCGGAGCAGGCGTACACGCTCGTGCACGTGTCGAACCTCTATTACAACGACGTGCAGCCACGCGTCGCCGAGCGCCTCGACGCGTTGCTCGGCGGCGGCGGACGTGTGTTCTTCGCCAACTCCGGCGCGGAGGCGAATGAGTGCGCGATCAAGCTCGCCCGTCGCTACGGCCAGCTGCACGGCGGGCCCGAACGCTTCCACGTGATCAGCGCCTACGGCTCCTTCCACGGCCGCACGCTCACGACGCTCGCGGCCACGGGTCAGCCCCAGAAGCAGGAGACATTCCAGCCCCTGCCGGAGGGATTCCGTCAGGTCGCCTACGACGACTTCGACGCGCTGGCCGCCGCGGTCGACGAGCGCGTCGCCGCCGTGATGCTCGAAGCGGTGCAGGGCGAGGGTGGTGTAATGCCGGCATCGAGCGAATACCTGCAGGCGGTCCGGCGCCTGTGCGACGAACGCGAAGCGTTGCTCATCGTCGACGAGGTGCAGTGCGGGCTCGGCCGAACCGGCCGGTGGTTCGGATTCGAGCACGCGGGAATCAAGCCCGACATCGTCACGATGGCGAAGGCGCTCGGCAACGGCATGCCGATCGGCGCGTGCTGGGCGCGCGCCGATGTCGCAGCGGCGTTCGCACCCGGCGACCACGCAACGACCTTCGGCGGCCAACCCCTGGCGGCGCGTGCCGCGCTGGCGACACTCGCGGTCATGGAGCGCGAAGGGGTTCCCGAACGGGCCGCGCGGGCCGGGACCCGGCTCGCCGAGAGCCTCCAGAAGATCGACGGCGTCGCCGACGTACGCGGCGCCGGCCTCTTGATCGCGGCCGAGCTCGCGCCCGGCCTCGACGCTAAGGCCGTGGCGCAGCGGTGCCTTGACGCGGGTCTGGTCTTGAACGCAGTGACCGCGAGCGCGCTGCGGCTCGCGCCGCCCCTGCTCGTCACCGACGAGGAAATCGACGAAGCGGCCGCCGTCATCGCTGCTTCGATCACGGCCGAGAGCAGGCGGGCATGAGCAAGTCGTTCCTCGAGGTCGACGATCTCGGTCCGGGCGCGCTGTCGGCGCTGCTCGATCGGGCGATCGAGTGGAAGGCGAACCCCGGCGAGGTTCCGCCGGTCCTCGACGGCAAGGGTGTCGCCGCGCTGTTCGAAAAGCCGTCGGCCCGCACCCGCATCTCGATCGAGATGGCGGTCACGACGCTCGGCGGCCACCCCATCTACGTTCGCCCCGAAGAAGTCGGCCTCGACACGCGGGAGTCGGTCGAAGACGTCGCCCGCACGATGGCCGGCATGTGCGCGGTGATCGCCGTGCGCGTTTTCGACCATCGCACCTTGGAGCGCATGGACGCAGTGGTCGACATCCCGATCGTCAACCTGCTGTCCGACCTGTCTCACCCCTGCCAGGCGCTCGCCGACCTGTTGACGTTGCGCGAGCACTTCGGATCGATCGAAGGCCGACGCATCGCGTACGTCGGTGACGGCAACAACGTCGCGGCTTCGCTCGCATTCGGCGCGGCGCTCTCGGGCGTCGAGCTGGTCGTGGCCTCGCCCGAAAGCTTCGAGCTCGACGCGGAGCTGGTCGCGCGCGCCCGTAATCTCGGTGGCGCGATCGAGCTCGTCACCGATCCGTACGAGGCCGTGCGCGACGCCGACGCGGTCTACACCGACGTGTGGACATCGATGGGACAGGAAGCAGAACGGGAGCACCGCATCCACGCGTTCACCGGTTACACCGTCGACGACGCGCTGATGAAGGCCGCGTCCTCCGAGGCGGTGTTCCTGCACTGCCTCCCCGCGCATCGCGGCGAAGAAGTCGCGACCGAGGTGATCGACGGTCCTCGCTCGCTCGTCTGGCCGCAAGCGGCGAACCGGATGCACGCGGCGCGTGCGCTGCTCGTCGATCTCGTCCAGGACAGTGAGTGATGGTCACCCTCGGCAAGCCCCAGCGGCAGCATCGCATCCTGCGGGTGCTCGAGGACCAGCCGGTCTCGAGCCAGGCCCAGCTCGTGCAGCTGCTCGAAGCCGAAGGTGTGGTCGCGACGCAGGCGACCGTGAGCCGCGATCTCGAGGAGCTCGGCGCGGTGAAGGTCCGGATACCCGGCGGTGCGATGGCCTACGCGATTCCCGACGGCAACCGCGAGCGCGCGCCCTCCGACGATCACCTCAAGCGGTTGCTGGGCGAGTTCGTCGTCGAAGTCGCGCACAGCGGAAATCTCGTGGTGCTACGAACCCCGCCCGGGAGCGCGCACGTGGTCGCGTCGGCGATCGATCGGTCGTCGATGCCCGATACGTTGGGCACGGTTGCGGGTGACGACACGATTCTAGTCGTCTGCACCGAGCAGGCCGGGGGCAACGCCGTTGCCGCGCGCCTCGCCGGCCTCGCCGGTCTCTGATCCGATGATGAACGGACACGCATGACGAAAAGAGTGGTGCTCGCGTATTCCGGCGGTCTCGACACCTCGGTCGCGGTGCGGTGGATCCGGGAGGAGTGGGGCCTCGAGGTCGTCGCGTGCGCGGTCGACGTGGGCCAGCTGAGGCCCGGCGAAGACGACGTGATCCGCGAGCGCGCGATCGCGGCGGGGGCGGTCGAGGTCGAGATCATCGACGCTCGCGAGCAGTTCGCGTCGGAGACGCTCGTGCCCGCGCTTCAGGCCAACGCGCTTTACGAGGGCAAGTACCCGTTGGTGTCGGCGCTGTCACGTCCCGTGATCGTCGAGCACCTCGTCGCGTCGGCTCGCCGGCACCACGCCGACGCGGTCGGTCACGGTTGCACCGGTAAGGGCAACGACCAGGTCCGTTTCGAAGTGTCTTCGCGCATCCTCGCGCCGGATCTCGACGTGCTGGCTCCGGTGCGCGTGTGGGGGTTGACCCGCGCCGATTGCATCGATCTCGCCGCCAAGTGGGAGATCCCCATCGAGGCGACGAAGGAGAAGGTCTACTCCATCGACGAGAACATGTGGGGCCGCGCGATCGAGTGCGGTGTGCTCGAGAACCCGTGGTCGTCGGCGCCCGAGGAGCCGTTCACGATCACAAGGGTGGCGGCCGGTGGCCCGCCCGAGCCCCGTGAGATCGTGATCGGGTTCAAAGCGGGAGCACCCGTCTCACTCGACGGCCGGCCGACCGACCTCGTCGCGTTGATCGACGAGCTCGGCACGCTCGTCGGATCGTACGGATGGGGCCGAATCGACATGGTCGAGAACCGTCGCGTCGGGATCAAGAGTCGCGAGGTCTACGAGTGCCCGGCGTCCCTCGCACTGATCCTCGCACACCGCGATCTCGAGGGCATCACGCTCGAACGTGACGTCGCGCGCGAGAAGCAACGGATCGAGATCCGAATCGCGGAGTTGATCTACGACGGTCTCTGGCATGCGCCGCTGATGGCCGCGCTCCAGGCGTTCGTGCGCGAGACGCAGACCGAGGTGACCGGAGAGGTGCGACTGCGGCTCGATGCGGGCCGGTGCGACGCGGTCGGCCGGCGCGCGCCGCGCGGCCTCTACGACCACGACCTCGCGACGTACGACGCCGAAGACGCGTTCCGCCACGCGGACTCCGAAGGGTTCGTCCGCCTCTGGGGCCTCTCGGCCCAAACCTGGTCCCGCCGCCAAGGCCCGGGGTCCACATGAGCGAGTCAGAAGAGGCGAGCGGTCAGCCGCTCTGGCACGGTCGGTTCGGCGAAGGCCCGGCCGACGAGCTGCTCGCCTTCACCGTCTCCCTTCCGTACGACCGCCGGCTCGCGCCCGACGATCTGGTCGGCTCGCGCGCACACGTCCACATGCTCGAGCGCGTCGGTCTCCTCAACGAACAGGAACGGCAGGTGATCGACGCCGCACTGGCGCGCGTCGAGGAGGAGCTCGCGTCGGGAGCGTTCGCGTTCGCGCCGACCGACGAAGACATCCATACCGCCGTCGAGCGGCGGGTCACCGAGATCGCGGGTGCGACCGGCGCCAAGCTGCACACCGGCCGGAGCCGCAACGACCAGATCGCGCTCGACATGCGGTTGTACCTGCGCCGGGAGGGTCTCGCGCAGATGCGGCGGATCCACGAGCTGCAAGAGGTGCTCGTGCGGCGGGCGGAAGAGGCCAACGACATCTACCTCCCCGGCTACACCCACCTCCAACGCGCACAGCCCGTGCTGCTCGCGCACCACCTGCTCGCGCACTTCTGGGCCCTCGGCCGGGATCTCGACCGCTGGCGTACGTGCCTCGAGCGCGCCGACGTGTCTCCGCTCGGCGCGGGCGCGCTCGCGGGGTCGAGTCTCCCGCTCGATCCGCAGCTCGTTGCCAACGAGCTCGGCTTCGCCGCCGCGTTCTCGAACTCGCTCGACGCGGTGTCGGATCGTGACTTCGTCGCGGAGGCGCTCTTCGTCGCGACGCTCACGCAGGTCCATCTCTCGCGCCTCGGCGAGGAGATCGTCCTGTGGTCGACGGAGGAGTTCGGGTTCCTGCGTCTCGCCGACGCGTACTCAACTGGCTCGTCGATGCTCCCGCAGAAGAAGAACCCCGACATCGCCGAGCTCGCCCGCGGCAAGGCGGGCCGGCTGATCGGTCACCTCGCCGGATTCCTGGCGACCTTGAAGGGATTGCCGCTCGCGTACAACCGGGATCTCCAGGAGGACAAGGAGCCATTGTTCGACGCGCTCGACGCGTGCTCGCGTTCGTTGCTCGCGCTCAGCGGCTTGATCTCGACCGCGGAGTTCGTCGACACCCGCATGATCGCGGCTGCCGACGATCCGATGAGCTCGGCGACCGATCTGGCCGAGCACCTGGTAGAGGGCGGCACACCGTTCCGCGAGGCGCACACGGTCGTCGGCGGTCTGGTGCGCCAGGCGGTCGAGCGCGGGGTCCCACTCGACGAGCTCGTGTCGAACGACCCGCGGCTCGGGCCGGAGTGCCTCGGACTGCTCGAGCCGGGCAGCGCGGTACGGCGGCGGACCACTCCGGGCGGGGCCGGACCGACGCCGGTCGCTCGCCAGCTCGACGCGGCGCGGGAGCGCTTGCACGAGCAGCGGGAGCGGCTGGCGCGGTGACGGTGAGCCGTGCCGGTCGGCGCGGCCGGACGATGCCGCGCGCGTTCTACGACCGCGACGCGCTCGAGCTCGCGCCCGATCTCCTCAACAAGGTGCTCGTGCGGACGGGTGGCGGGACGCGTCTGGCCGCGCGCATCGTCGAAGTGGAGGCGTACCGCGGCGCCGACGATCCCGGGAGTCATTCCTTCCGGCGGCGGACGCCGCGCAACGCGACGATGTTCGGTCCGCCGGGCCACCTCTACGTTTATTTCTCCTACGGCAACCACTGGTGCATGAACGTCGTGAGCGGTCCCGGCTCGCAGCCCCACGCGGTGCTACTGCGCGCCGCCGCGCCGTTGGCGGGCGTCGATGCGATGCGCGAGCGGCGCGTCGCGGCCCGGCGCGATCGCGACCTGTGTTCCGGGCCCGGACGGCTCGGGCAGGCGTTCGGTGTGGACCGCGTCCACGACGGTCTCGATCTCGTCCGCGGTGAGATCCGCATCGCCGACGACGGCGTCGCGCCCCCGGCGCGTCCCGCTGTCTCCGTCCGCATCGGGCTGGGCCCGGGCAAGGGCGACGAGCGGTTGTACCGCTTCTACGTCGAAGGCGACGAGAACGTAAGTGCCAAGCCGCGCTGAGCGTTCTACATTGCGGCGATGCCCCATGATCCGGAACCGAACTTCCCGAAGGGAACCCCTGACGAGTGTGAGCTGATGCTCCGCTTCCTGCGCTATCTGCGGGGCGCGGTGATCCGCAAGATCGACGGCCTGAGCGAGGCCGACGCGCGGTGGACTCCCGAAGGTGGGTTGACGCCGCTGATCGGCATCGTGAACCACCTGACCCACGTCGAGTGGCGATGGATCGACGGTGCGATGCTGGGTGTGGAGACGAGCCGCAGCGAGGCGGAGTTCACACCCGGCGCCGAGCTCACGGTGGACGCGGCGATCACGCTCTATCGCGCGCGGGGCGCGGCCACCGATTCCGCGGTCTGGTCGATCGCGAGTCTGTCCGAGCCAACGAAGCTCGGCGACGGCACCGACCTGCGCTTCGTGCTCGTGCACCTGATCAACGAGACCGCACGGCACGCCGGCCATGCCGATGCGACTCGCCAGCTTCTCGACGGCACGACGGGAGAGTGAAGATCGCGAGCCCGCTCGGCGCGCTCGTCGCCACACGGGCGACGCTCGCCGACGCGCCGGTAGTGGGAGCGCTGCGTGACGGGCTCGCGCGCTGGATGCTGCGATGCGGGATCCGCCAGTGGAGTCCCGGTGAGCTCCCGGTCGCTTGGATCGAGGTCGGCATCGCCTTCGGCGAGACCTATCTGGTGTCGCACGACCAACAGTTGGTCGGCTCGGTGACCATCGTGTGGGACGACCCCTTGATCTGGGGAGAGCGGCCCGAGCCCGCGGGCTACATCCACATGCTGATGGTCGATCGCGCATTCCGCGGGCACGGCATCGGCCGCTCGATCCTCGAGTGGGCCGAAGGTCGGATAGAAGCATCCGGACGTCGCATCGCGCGCTTGGATTGTGTGGAAGGCAACGAAGCCTTGCGCGCCTACTACGAGGCCGCCGGCTATGCGTTCGTCGGGACCAAGACCTTTCCCGACCTCGATTGGGCCGGCGAGACCGCGCTCTACGAGAAGCAGCTGGCCTAACACGCTGTAACGTCCGAACATGAGCGCGCTCAGTCGCAGTGTTGCAGGACGCGTCGTGGTCGTGACCGGTGCCGCCAGTGGAATGGGCAGGGCTATTGCGATGCTCTTTGGCGCGGAAGGAGCTCGAGTTGCAGCGCTCGACCGTGACGCCGAGGGTGTGGCCGAGGTCGCCGACGCGATCAGTTTGGAGCGCGGGATTGCGTACGGTCGCGCGCTCGACGTCTCCGACGCCGACGAGGTCACCAATGCCATCGCCGACGTGGTCGGCAAGCTCGGACCCGTCGGCATCCTCGTGAACAACGCGGGCGTGAGCATTCCTGCGCCGATCGACGGCGCTGACTTCGATGCGGCATGGGATCGCACGCTGGCCGTGAATCTCACCGGCTACGTACGTCTGGTGCGGGCGTGCCTTCCGCACCTCCTCGAAGCGGGCTCCGGCCGGATCGTCAACATCGCGTCGACGGAGGGTCTCGGCGCGACACCGGGCATCAGCCCCTACACCGCGAGCAAGCACGGCGTGGTCGGTCTCACGCGTTCTCTCGCGTGCGAGCTCGGTCCGCGCGGTGTCACGGTCAACTGCATCTGTCCCGGACCGATCCACACCGGCATGACGGTGATCATTCCCGACGAGATGAAGGAGCGGTTCGCCCGCCGGCGCGTTCCGCTGCGTCGCTACGGGGATCCCGAAGAGGTCGCACACATGGTGCTCAACCTCGCCCTGCCCGCGTCGTCGTTCGTGAACGGGGCGATCATCCCCGTCGACGGCGGTTTGTCGGCGAAGTTCGGATAGCGGTCCCGTGAGCGACGACGACGCCATGTGGGACCTCTACATCGACGCCGTCATCGAGTGCGAGATCGACGGTCGTACGCACCGCCTCCGTGGTCCCGACGCGGAGCCCCTTCCCGCGGATGCGCCCATCTTCGTGTTGACCGCGTACAACCCGAACGGCGTCGACCGGGACGACGCGGTCAATGAAGCCGACGAGCGCGCGCTCGAGGGCGAGCTCTCGGCGGAGGCAGCGACCTTCTGGTCCGCGGTCGGCCACTCGCGCGACCACTCCTGGTCCGAGCCCGGCGTCGCCGTCGCAAGATTTGATCGCGCGCGGGCAAGCGCGTACGGCAACCGCTACGGCCAGCTCGCGGTCTACGAGTTGACCGCCGCCGAGCTGCACGTCGTGCGCTGCGAAAGCGCCGAGATCGTCCGCACGGCGGCCCGCCGAAAGTAAGCCGAGCCGGTCAGAGGCCGTCAACTACGGTCGTCGATCGTGGACGTCGATCGCCAGCTCGAGCTGCTGACCGCGGGCGCGGTCGACGTCATCTCGCCCGCCGAGCTGCGCAAGAAGCTCGCACGCAAGGAGCCGCTGCGCATCAAGCTCGGCATCGACCCGACCGCGTCCGACATCCATCTGGGGTTCGCGGTCGTGCTCCGCCGCTTGCGCCTGTTCCAGGATCTCGGCCACATCGCGGTGCTGATCCTCGGCGACTTCACCGCCATGGTCGGCGATCCCTCTGGGAAGTCGGCGACCCGCCCGCGCCTCGGCAAGGAAGAGGTCGACGCGCACGCGCTCACCTACATCGAGCAGGCCGCCCGCATTCTCGATCCGGCCCCGGACCGGCTCGAGATCCGCCGCAATTCGGAGTGGCTCGACCGGATGGACATTGCCGACGTGCTGCGCCTGACATCGCAGGTGACGGTCGCCCGAATGCTCGAGCGCGACGACTTCTCGACGCGCTACCGGACCGGCGTCCCGATTTCGCTGATGGAGTTCCTCTACCCGCTCCTCCAGGCGACCGACTCGGTGGAGATACGCGCCGATGTCGAGCTGGGTGGCACGGACCAGCTCTTCAATCTCATCCAGGGCCGCCACCTCCAGGAGAACACGGGCCAGGAGCCCCAGGTCGTCCTGACCACGCCGCTCCTGGTCGGCCTCGACGGCGAGCAGAAGATGTCGAAATCGCTCGGGAACTACGTCGGGATCGACGAGGCGCCGAGCGAGCAGTTCGGCAAGCTCATGTCGATCTCCGACGAGTCCATGTCCGCGTACTTCCAGTACGCGACGGCGTGGCCGCCGGAGCGGGTGGACGAGGTGACGAAGCAGCTGGCGTCGGGCGAGCGCCATCCGAACGCGGCCAAGCGCATGCTGGCCCGAACAGTCGTCGACCTCTACCACGGTGACGGGGCGGGATCAGCCGCGGAGGCCGAGTTCGACCGGGTGTTCAAGGACCACGCCGCCCCCGACGCCGTGTCCGACGCTGACGTCACGACGGCAGAACCGCAGCTCTTGTCCCGCTGGCTGCGCGAGGCGAAGCTGGCGACCTCCAACCGCGAGGCGAAACGGTGGATCGAGGCCGGCTCGGTCAAGGTCGACGGCGAGGCGGTGACCGAGGACCGGGAGTGGGCCCCGACCGAGCTCGACGGCCGGGTGATCCAGGTCGGGCGCCGGAAATGGGGCCGGATCCACTTGAACCCCACTGTTTGACTCCCGCGCTGGGTTTCGGTAGTCTCCCTCCTCGCCCCGCACGCCGGCCGCTCCCTCGGAACACCTCTGGGAGCCCGGAACGACGGAGCCGGTTGACACCAACGTTTGTTACCCGCTTTCGAGCGCGCGGCCCCATGGGCCGAGTTCGCGTAAACGACCGGCGAGTTAGCCAGCGGAGTGATGACGCGTGTCCCTTCGACACAACCGCCTTCGTGCGGTCGTCGGAGAGTCGCTTCTTGAAAACAGAGCAGTGAAAGCCTAAAGCCAGTGCGGGAGCTGACGTCCGGTTTCGATCGGCCGGCAGCGACCACATGTCAATTCCGTGTCGTACACGCACCTTCTGTAATGGGGGGTTCGGGGCGGCACAAAGTTGCCCGACGAGGTCAGTGACCTCCGACGGCAGCTCTCCGATCTACGGGAACCCTGCTGATTCCGGGGAACCCTGCGATCTTGATGGAGAGTTTGATCCTGGCTCAGGACGAACGCTGGCGGCGCGCCTAATACATGCAAGTCGAGCGAGAACCAGGGCTTCGGCCCTGGGGAGAGCGGCGAACGGGTGCGTATCACGTGAGCAACCTGCCTCGGAGACCGGAATAACTCGAGGAAACTCGGGCTAATGCCGGATGCCCTCGGTGGACCGCATGGTCCGGCGAGGAAATGGATTCCGCTCCGAGATGGGCTCGCGGCCTATCAGCTTGTTGGTGGGGTAACGGCCTACCAAGGCAACGACGGGTAGCTGGTCTGAGAGGACGATCAGCCACACTGGGACTGAGACACGGCCCAGACTCCTACGGGAGGCAGCAGTAGGGAATCTTGCGCAATGGG
>JBBQER010000046.1:0-30012 GCA_038320885.1 Acidimicrobiia bacterium | reverse complement strand
GTCGAGTCGCTCGTGAATGTGGGCGGTGTCGGACAGCAGGGCACTTTCGGTGAGTTCGATGGTGAGGCTGCTCGCTGGAAGTCCCGTGGCGCAAAGCGCCCTCTCGACGTCGATGACGAACTGGTCGTCGTAGAGTTGATGCGACGACACGTTGACGCCCATGCGGATCATGTGGGAGTCGGGAATAGTTGTGCGCCATTCCATGGCTTGGCGGCAGGCCTCATTGAGGGCGAATCTGCCGACGTCGATGATGAGGCCACTCTCTTCAGCGATGGGTATGAACTCGTTGGGTCCGAGAAGTCCTCGCTTTGGGTGCTGCCAGCGCAGGAGCGCTTCGAAGGATTCGATCGTGTTGGTCTCGAGGTTGACCAGCGGTTGGTAGTGCAGGACGAGTTCGCCGGCCTCGAGGGCCTGTCGGAGGTCGCCGTAGAGCTCATGATGAGCGGTGAGCTCGGTTTGCATCGTCACTTGAAAGACTTCGAAGCAGTCGCGGCCTTGTCCTTTGGCGGCGTACATCGCGATGTCGGCCCGGCGAAGTAGTTCATCGGCGGTGAGTGCGTCGGTGCGGTTGTCGGCGATCCCGATCGAGGCCCGAACGAAGACCTCGCGGTCATTGATCACGAATGGGTGTCGGAGGACATCGAGAAGCCGTTGTGCCGTCACTCTCGCGTCTTCTGATGTGGTCTCGTCGAGGACGACCGCGAACTCGTCGCCGCCAAGTCGCGCGATGGTGTCGCCGTCACGAACGCCGACTCGGAAGCGTGTCGCGACTTCAACGAGCAACAGGTCGCCGGCGTCGTGACCGAGGGTGTCATTGATCATTTTGAATCGGTCGAGATCGCAGAACAGCACCGCGACGGTGGCGGCCGAGCGGCGCGATCGTGCAAGGGCGTGTTCGAGCCGATCCCGGAAGAGGGCTCGGTTCGCAAGTCCGGTGAGATCGTCGTGGAACGCCTGGTGTGCGAGCTGGTCGACAAGTTTTGCACGGTCCGTCACATCGCGGAAGCTCCACACTCGACCCACGATTGACCCGGCGACGCGCTGGGGTTGGGAGTGCCGTTCGAACACTCGGCCGTCCTTGAACTGAAGTGTGTCGTCACTCACGGCGTCGGGTTGTTGGCGCAGCTCGTCGAGTTTCGCCACGAAGGTTTCAGGATGCCGCAGCTGGTCGAGCACAAAGGTGGCCGCGGTGATGTCGTCTCGTCCGGCGAGCACTTCTTCGGTGACGTGCCACATTTGGGTAAAGCGCGCGTTGAACTGCGTGATCTTGCCATCGGCATCGACGACCAAGACGCCGTCAGCAGTCGAGTCCAACGTCGCGCCGAGTAGCGACACGGTCGAGCGCAGCTCGCCATCGGCGCGGAGTTGGCGGACGATGACTACCGCGATGAGTGCGACGGTGCCGATGATGAGACCACTGAGCGGATAATGGGCCTCTTGGATCGCGACGACAGCGACCAAACCGACGCCGACGATCATCGCGACATACGGCAGTCGGCTGATCCGTGCCGACGTCAAGGGCTGCTCGGCGATTGCCGGTTGCGCGGTGCGAGCGCGTTGGCCCTGCACGGCGGCGGCGAGAACCATGAAGCATTGGGCGAGCATCCAGCAGGCGTCGGGCCATGAGCCCGCCTGATATCCCGCATTGAGGCTGAGGCGCGCGTACGCGAGGTCGGCGGCGACGAACAGGCAGAGCGCCCCCAACACGATTCCCAGCACGGTCCGGTCGTCCGTGCGCGTCCCGCGCAGCAAGACCATGCCCATCGCCAAGATCACCACCATGTCGCCGATCGGATAGGCCAGCGTGACCGCCATCGGCAACGCACTATCGTGCACGATCCTCGTCGTCGGTCCGATCGCGACAAACCAGACAACCATCGCGCCGGCGATCACGACCGTCGCGACGTCCAAGGCGAGCTTGAGGCGCTCACCGCGCCGCAGCGAAGCGGCGGGATAGGCGAGCAGTCCCGCCATCAGCACCGGATAGAAACCCAGGTAGCCGACGTCCGACCACGACGGAAACGGCGTCGTGTGACGAATCAGATCGGAGACCGCCCAGTTGAGATCCCCGAGCCACCACAACCCGAACGCGGCGGCGATCAGCAGCCACGCCCGACGTCGGGGATCATCGGCCAATCGGCGCGCTGCTCGCCACGCGAGCACCGCCGCCAGAAGGTTCACCGGCGTGAACGCCAAATCCACGACGACCGTACGAGCCGACGACCCGCCCCAGTGAAAGCCGCACCAGGCCACGAACGCCAGCCCGTAAAGGAGCACGCCTGCCGCGAGGCCAACCCCCCAATCCACGCGCCGCGCGACGCGATGCTCCATCCGCGCATATCGGCATCCCCCGGTCGTACCTGTGGCCACCCTCCGAGACACGCAGGCTCAAGGATGCTCCGGCCCGGGCCGAAACAAGACCTGTCGGCCACACTCCGTCGCCACAGGGAGACCAGACCATGCTTCACCGCTTCGGCCGCAAGGTGGCCGTCACCGCCCTCTCCATCGCCATCGCGGCGGGTGCCGTCGCGATCTTCGCCTCGGCCGGCACCGGCGGCACCGACGTCGCCCGCGGCCACCAAACGGCGCCCAGGCACCACCCCAAGCACAGGTAGCAACAAGCCGCTTCCAAATCCGAGCGCGCTGCCCCAGCTACCGCGGAGCAACGAGTCTGCTCACGAGGCCGCCGAACGCGGCCCCGCCAAATCGGCGGATCTGGTCGAGGGGAATGGTTGCGCTTGCCACTACAACGCTGCAGCGAAAGCCATCTCGAGGCGACTCAACGTGTCACATCCCTCTCCACAGGATGCCTCATTGACGCCCCGGCGCTCGCCGCCGAGAGGGTCCGGTTCAGGCTTCGGGTGCCGGTGGACGGGCGCTCGCCGCGCGCAAGGCAGCGATGCGCCGAGTGTGTTCGGCAACACCCTTGGACCATGCCGACTCGGACAGTCGACGCGGCGTTCGACGCGATTCTTTGGGCGCGCGACCGAAGACTTTCGGGCTCGGCAACCGCATCCGTCGCACGATCCGAACGGTACCGTCGGCGTCGGTGCGGCGCCATCCCGACGTCATCCAAATCCGACTCTCCGACGATGAGAACGCACGATGGCCTAGTCGGAGAAGTAGAGGGCGGCGGACGTCACACTGAGGTACCACCGACGAGTTTCCGGTGCGATTCTTGGTGGGCTCGCCGATGACGAGGACGGATCGCCGAGCCCGACGTGACTACAAGTCCGGGCCCGGTAACGAGGGGCAGGCGACGCCATTGCTGCCTCGAACGATTCCGCTGGTGTCGAGGCCAGTTCCGATCGCGTAGTGCAGCCAAATCTCGGCGTCTATTCGCCTTGCGAAATCCGCACATGTCTTCCGGCCCGCGTTCGTCGACGGCGGCGGCGTCACGATCGGCTGAGTCGCCCTCGGCAGCGTCGCCGTCGGCAGCGTCGCGGCCGGCGGGGTCACGCTCGGCTGGATCGCACTCGGCGGCGTCGCGCTGGGCTGTCTTGGATGGTGCGGCGTCGGTGCGCTCTTCGTGGTCGTCCTGGTTGTCTTCACGGCACTGAGCCCAGGATTCGTCTGCGCGCTTGGCGACGGCTGAAGCACGGCGACGATCCCCGCGACGATCAACAGGATGACGAGCGGTGCCAAGAGTTTCGCCGCAAGCGGCCAAGGCTCTCTGATGGGCTCTTCCATCGTCCACCGCTCCTTCGGATCACCATGGCGTCATCCGGGAACCCGGTCCTACAACGACGCACCTCCTGCTCCGACCGTAATCGGCGGCTATACAGCCAGCGAATAGCTACCGCGCGAGGTGGGCGGCGTCGTTGAACGACGCGAGGTGGCCGCCGCCGCTGGGCGCGGCGCCGATGTCGGTGATGCTCGCCAGGCCGAGCCGCATCCGTAACGTCGCCCGCTCGTCGACGCCGAGCGCCCACGCGACCGCCGCCTTGATCGGTGAGACGTGACTGACCGCGACGACATGACCGTCGCCCGCGAATCGATCGACGCAGAACGCGGCGACGCGCGCAGTCACCGCCGCGAGGCTCTCGCCGCCGGGCGGTGCGAAGTTCGGGTCCGTGAAGAAGGACTTGCCGCCCGTGGTCGGGATCTCCGAGAGCGGGAGACCGTCCCATTCGCCGTAGTCGAGCTCGATCAGGCGCTCGTCGATCTCGACCTCGCAGCCCGCAACCGCGGCAATCGCCGTCGCGGTCTGGCGAGCGCGCGCGAGCGGGCTCGAGTAGACGCCGACGATCTCCCAACTCGACAGGCGCGTCACCAGCCGTGCGACTTGTTCGAGTCCCCGGACAGAGAGCTCGGAGTCGACCCGACCCTGCAATCGCCCGTCGCGATTCAGCGCGGTCTCGCCGTGCCGCACGAAGCTGATCATCGCTCCTCCCCCACCACGATCGCGAGCCGGCCGCGGCGCCACAACTCGTGCCGCCGTACGGGGTCGGCCAGCCCGAAGCGCGTCCATGCCCACCGTGCCGCGGTCAGACCGAGCACTTCCTCGATCACGACCACCGGCCAGGGCGCCAACAGCGGTGCGTGGGGTCGCGCCGCGCCGAACGCGGGCCACCAGAACACCGTCTGGTGGGTCCATGCCGCCGCGAGCACGAGACCCGCGAACCAGCCGATCGCCAAGCTCAGGTAACGGCGCCGGCGCAGCCGCCGGCCGCGCCCGGCCGTCAGCGCCATCACGCCGACCAGCACCACGACCGCCGACAGCAACGTGTGCGCGTACGCCTGTTCACCGAACGGAGCGTCGAGCACGAGCGGCAGCAGCGCACCGAACGCGATCAGGCGAAAGTCGAGGCCGGGGCTCTGGAACACGTTCCACACGCCGAAGATCGAGCCGAACGCCAACCAGAGCACCACCGGGCGCCGCCCTACAACGCGTCCAACGCGGCGTTGACGAGCGCGTCGGCTTCCGTGTTCTCCGCGCGCGGAACGTGCTCGAGGTCGACGACGTCGTATGCGGCCAGCAACGACCGCGCCTGCGCGTGCAACGGGAGCATGTTCGCGTGCTTGACCTTCCACCGCCCGCGCAACTGGTTGATCACGAGCAGCGAATCCGCGCGCACATGGATGAGCCGTGCGTGCAGATCCGCAACCGCCTCGAGGCCCGCGATCAGCGCCTTGTACTCGGCGACATTGTTGGTCGTGATCCCGATGTACTCGCTCACGGAGGCCAGCGGGGCGGGCGGTTCGACGGTGGCGTCGAACACGACCGCCCCGATCGCGGCCGGACCGGGGTTGCCGCGTGACCCGCCGTCGCAATAGAGCGTCAGCTCGTCGACATGGTTCGCAGCGGCGTCGCCCGCGAACGGCAAGCTCGCCTGGGTCACGGGACGAGGATCGCGCCGCAGTTGTCGCAATAGGAGACGACCGCACCCGCGCCCTTCCGGATGTTCTCGGCCTCGGTCGACGGGATCGACAGGTGACACGCCGTGCAGCTCGTGCCGACGAGGCGCGCCGCGCCCGCGCCCCGGTTCTGCGCGCGCCGCCGCTCGTAGTCGGCCAGCAACGAATCCGGTACCGCCGATGCCTGCTGGGCGCGCGCGGTGTCTTCCTTCGCGAGTTCCTCGTCGATCTCGGTCTCGGCGCCGGCAATGGCTCCCTGGAGCCGCTCGATCTCGGCCTGCACGACCGCGATGTCGGCGTCAAGCCCGGCGATTTGCGCGTCGAGCAGCTCACGCGCCTCCATCACCTCGAGCTCCTGGTCTTCGAGATCGGAGCGCTGCTTGCGCAGCATCTCGACATCGGCCTGTAGGTCCTGGAGCTCCCGGGGCGAGCTGATCGTGCCGGAGTAGAGCTTGGTGTTGCCGTCGTCGGCGCGCGCACCCAGCGAGCGGGACTCGTCGTCGAGGCGCTTCTCGTCGGCGAGCACGACATCGCGCCGGCCGCGGACCTCGCGGACCTGCGCGTCGAGGGTGCGGAGGTTGGCGGCGCGCGCTTCGAGCTCGGCCCGCTCCGGCAACGCCGCGTGCCGGTGGCGGAGCCGGTCGCGCGCGGTGTCGTGCTCCTGTACGAGCAGGAGCGCCTCGAGCTCGTCGATACTCACGTCACGGACCTGCATTCGGCTTCGGCGGCTTGATGACCGGCGGCTTGGTGACCGGCGGAGGCGAGGTCGTGGGCGACACTATCGGCGGCGCCTTCGTGGTCGACGGGCCCGTCGGGACGGTCGCCGGGGTCACCGTCGCGATCGTCGTCGGCGTCGTGTCGGACGACGAATAGCGCCGGTAGGAGTTCTCCTTCCGGCCGAACTCGTCGATCTGCGCCGAGTTGGGCCACTGGCTCTCGTCGGGCGCGATGAAGTCGACGACGGGGAGGTTCGCGTGCGCGGCCTCCATGAACGCCTTCCAGATGTCGGCCGGATAGGTGGCGCCGAACACCGAGATCCCGCCGACGTTGCTCATCGAGTGCTCGCCGAGCGGATCACCCATCCACACCGCGGTCGTCAGCTGCGGCGTGTACCCGATGAACCAGGCGTCGACGTTCTTGTCGGTCGTACCGGTCTTGCCGGCCGAGGGCCGGTTGATGGTCAGGCCCGCGGCGGTGCCGCTCTTCAACACGCCCATCAGCATCTGCGTCTCGGTGCGAGCGACCTCGGGCGTGAGGATTCGCTTCCCGGGCGAATCGTTCACGAACAACACCTTGCCCATCGGACCGACAATCCTCGACACGAACTGCGCGCGGTGCAGCACACCGTCGGCGGCGATCACCGAGTACGCCTGTGCCATCTCGAGCCCGTGCACGCCGTTGGTGCCCAACGTGGTCGAGACCACCGGCGGGTCGCCGAAGTGCGAGACGTCGATCCCCATTTGCGCGGCCATCGCCTGGACCCGGCGGGCCCCGTCGCTGCCGTAGTGGCCCGGTCCCATGGAGAGCTCCGTGCGGACGAACGCGCAGTTGTCGGACTTCGCGATCGCCTGCGTGAGGGTGGGGTCGCCGCCGTGGCAGTCGCCGGAAAGGTTGTAGAACGAGTCGGAGCCGGAACCGGGGCCGAGCCTCCAGTTCAGTGAGTACGCGTCGACGCGGTCATCGGGCGAGTACCCCGACGAGAGCGCGGCCGCGAGGGTGATGGCCTTGAACGACGAGCCCGCCTGGCGGCCCCGGCCGTCGACCGCCGGATCGAACTGGCTCGCGGTATACCCCCGGCCGAAGGCCAGCGCGCGCACGGCGCCGTTGCTGTTGTCGATCGAAACGAGCGTCGCCGTGAACTGATCCTGGTTCTTCGGGATCGTGCCGGAGATCGCGAGGTCCGCGGTGAACTGCATCACGGGGTCGTAGTTGGTGTAGATCCGGAGGCCGCCCCGGTACAACTTGTTGTGCGCCTCGGCTTTGGTCTTGCCGAGCAGGTTCGCGGGGTTCGACGGATCGGTCGGGTCAGGGCGCTGGAGCCGGTCGAGCAACGCATCGATGTAGTAGCTGCGCTGCGACGCCTGCGGGTACGACGTGTGGGTCGGCAGCGGCACCTGGTTGGCGGCCCGCGCCTCCGCCGCCGTGATCTTGTGGGTTTTGACCATCGCGTCGAGCACCTGGCCCCGCCGGCGCGCGGCGTCGGCGGGATGCGTGATCGGGTCGAGCGAGGTCGGCGCCTGCACCAGACCGGCGAGCAAGGCGGACTCGGCCAGCTTGAGGGATCCGACCGGCTTGTCGAAGTAGCGCTCGGCCGCAACCTCCGCCCCGTACGCGTTGTTCCCGAACGGCACGAAGTTCAAGTAGTGCTCGAGAATCTCGGACTTGGTCAGCTTGCTCTCGAGCTGGATCGCGAGCCACGCCTCCTTCGCCTTTTCCTTGAAGTCGCGCTTCTCGTTGCGGCGCCACACGTTCTTGACGAGTTGCTGGGTGATCGTGGATGCGCCTTGCTCGAGCTTGCCGGTGTTCACGTCCCGGGAGAAGGCGCGGAACATGCCGGCGAGGTCGACACCGTTGTGCTGGTAGAACTTGCGATCCTCGATTGCGATCACGGCCTCTTGGAACTGCTTCGGGATCGCGCTCAACTTCACCGGCGCGCGGTCGACGTCGAACAGCGTCGTCATCAGCTGGCCGTTGCGGTCGTAGACGTAGGAGCGCTGCGCGGGAGTCGTCAGCGTGCGCTGCAAGGAAGCGATGGGACTGACCGCCGCCGCGAGCGTCTGCGCAGCCGGAACGAAGAGCGCGACCGATCCTGCCAGCGCGGCCGCGCCGAGGCCGACGATCAAGGCGAAGGTGACGGCGAATCGGGCGAGCTTCACGGGTCCACCATGGTGGCACACCCCGGCTCTCGAACCGGCTCAGGCGTCGGCCAGGACCACGGGGCCGAGCGGCGGAGGGGCGTCGCGGACCGACCGGATCAACGAGCGGACCTGGGTGATCGCGCCGGTGAGCTCGGCGCCGCCGATCACGACCTCGCGCGCGCCTTCCGGCGAGAGAAACACGAACACGCACCGGTCGACCGGTTCGCCGGTGGCCGCCGCCACCGCGATCGCGTACGCGGCTCCCTGCACCCGGTAGTGCGCGAGCCGGGCCGCGAGATCTGACTCGTCGCGGATCGTATCGGTCTTGTAGTCGACCACCACGAGCGCGCCGGCTGCGGCCGCGTCGCGGTAGACGAGATCCACGTAGCCCTCGAGCGTGAGGCCCTCGACGGGAACGGCCACGTACGTCTCTCGCCAGTACTCGCCGCGGCACGCGGCCGCGATGCTGGGACTGCCGATCGCGAACCGCACGAGCGCCGCAATGGTCTCCTCGTACCCCAGCACACCCTCGGCGGCGGCCTGGGCCGCGGCGAGGTCGGTCAGGCCGGCCCCGGTCGTGAGGTCGACGGTCTGGAGCACCGCATGCACCGCGCGCCCGATCGCGGTGCCGTAGCGACCCTTGTTCCAGGGCGGGAGCTCGAGGTCGCGGCCCTCCTTGAGCACGCCGGGATCAAGCTCGGCGGTGTCGTCGTGGAAGCGCGCCAGCGCCGTCGCCGACACGAAGCGGCGCCGGGCGCCCGTCGCGAACGCGGCGTCGTGCGCCGCGATCCACGTGTCGAGATCGGGCGGGGCCACGGCCGAATCGGGCACCGTGCCGGCGCGTACCGCGGACGCGGGCTCGGTCGTGACGGCAGACGCACCCGCGGCCGCGTTGTGCAGCAGCTCCGCGAGCGTCATGCGCATGGGATCCGGGGTGTTGCGCTCGGTGCGATGCAGGGAGACGACGAGGTGATCGCGCGCGCGGGTGCACGCGACATACAGCAGGCGGAGCTTCTCGTGGAAGCTCATCTGCTCGTCGAACGCCTGGTGCAACTCGAACGCGTCGGTGTGCGCGCTCTTGGACACGCTGACCTCGTAGCCACCCGACGCGGGGAACAGCACCTGCACGCCACCGACCCGCCCCGCCGCCTGCGTGGTCGTGCCCGAGCAGACCACGATCGGGAACTGCAACCCCTTCGCGCCGTGGATCGTCATGATCTTGACGGCGTCGTCGTCGGTTTCGGGGAGGACGGTCTCGACGACCCGCGCCCCCTCGGTTCCCTGCAACGTCGCCCAGGCGAGGTAGTCACGCAGCGATCCGCCGGCCGCGTCGCCGAACGCGCGCGCCTGGTCGACGACGAAGCGGATCCGCCGCGACACGTCGCGGAACTTGCCGCTGTCGGCGCCGAGCTCCAGCAGGTGACGCTCGCGTACGACCCGTTCGAGCAGTTCGCTCGGCGTCACCCAGATGCGGTCGCGATGCAACTTCCGCAGTGCGCGCAGCGCGTCGACGACGGGATGATCCGCGGGCAGGGTGTCGGGCGGGATGAGACGCACATCCCACCTGCCGTGGTGCTCCACCTTGAACTCGAAGAGATCGTCGTCGCCGCATCCGAACAGTGGCGACCGCAATGCGCTCACGAGTGACAACTCGTCGCTGGGATCGTCGATCGCGCGCAGTGTCATGAGGAGGTCGCGGACCTCCCGCGTCGCGTAGACGAGCGAGCTGGTCTCGGCCCGGTACGAAATACCCTCCGCTTCGAGCGCGCGCTCGAGGAACGGCAACGACGTACGCGCCGGCAACAAGATGCACACGTCGCCGGGTCGCGCGTCGCGCCACGTCGGGTTGCCGTCGGCGTCCGTTCCGTCGCCGACGGGCCAGCGCTCGTCGATCGCGGCGCGGACCGCCGCCGCGACGCTCGCGGCTTCACGGCCCCGGACCTCGGGTGCGTACAAACCCTGTTCGTGCGGTTCTGATCCGAGGAGGAGCACGCTCGGGCCGCTCGGTGCGGTCGGACGCTGCGCCTCGAGCGGGAAGTATTCGGGCTGCGAACCCTCGGCGGGCTGGATGAGATCACCGAACACGTGATTGACCCACGCCATCACCGCCTCCGTCGACCGGAAGTTCGACGTGAGCTGCAACGGCGAATCGGCGAATCGTTCGCTCGCGGCGAGGAACGTCGCGATGTCGGCCCGCCGGAAGCGGTAGATCGACTGCTTGGGGTCGCCGACGAAGAACAGCCGGCCCGGCTCGACCTCGACCTTGTTCCATTCCTCGGTCCCCGGGTCGTCGTCGGTCGCGGCGAGCAGCGCCGCGATGTCGACCTGGATGGGATCGGTGTCCTGGAACTCGTCCACCAGCAGCCGCCGATACCGGGCCCGCAGCCGTTTGCGGACGCCGGCGCCGTGCTCGGTATCGCGGAGAACTGCACGCGCCAGCACGAGCAGATCGTGGAACTCGAGCTCACCGGCTTGACGGCGGAGCGTCGCGTTCTCGGCGGTGCGGACGGCCAGGAACGAGACCACCTGACGTAGCGCCGCGTCGGTCACGCGATCGGTCAACGCGCTCCGCTCCGAATCCAGCCGCAGGATCGGGTCGCGGACCACATCGATGTCGTCCCAGTTCTTCGAGTTACCGCACCGGCCCACGCTGAACGACGGCTTCTTGGCGAGCAGCAGCTCGACGCGCGCGGCATCGTCGACCGCGTTCCGAATCTGCTGCGCGTACTCACCGATCTCTTCGAGACGTTTCACCATGTTGTCGTCATCGACCCGGCAGAGGGCGCGATCGGTGACCGCGGCGTCGAGGTCGGCCAACCACCGGTCGAGGTCGAGCGCCGGCAATGGCGGCGGTTCGCCGATCCGGTCGAGGAGATCCCAGTTGTCGTCGAGAAACTCCGCGACCCGGCGCAAGTGTTCGAGCTTCCCGCCCGCCGCGAGCAGCATGAGCACCGCCGGCTCGAGGTCGGGATCGTCGAGGAGATCGTCACGGGTGCGGCGCCAGCGCGCGTCGAACGTGAGCAACGACGACACCTCGTCGTGCACTTCGATGCGCGGCGGCAACCCCGCCTCGACCGGGAACGCAGTGAGAATGCGTTGCGCGAATGCGTGCAGCGTGCAGATCGCGGCCGCGTCAAGATCGTCGAGCGCCGCGAGGGACCGCTCGTGCTCGACCGAATCGGGCGCGGCCGAGAGCGCACGTTCCGCCAGGCGCCGCCGGACGCGATCGCGCAGCTCGGATGCCGCTTTCTCGGTGAACGTGATCGCTGCGACCTCACGCATCGCGATCGGTCCCGCGGCACCGTCGACGGTCACGAGTGCCACGATCCGGTCGACGAGCACGTCGGTCTTGCCGGTTCCGGCGCCCGCTTCGACGAACAGCGTTTCGTCGAGGCGGGTTCGCACCGCGTGGCGCGCCGCCTCGTCACCCAGCACCTCGGGATCGATCAGCGGAAACGTCACAGCAGCGCCAGTTGCTCGACGGTCGGTTCGACTTCGGGGGTGTCGTCGCCGGGCGCGTCGCGATCGCCGCTGTCCACGCCGACGAGATCCAGATAGGCGGACAGCTCGGGCGCCGGGAGCTTCCGGAGCCAATCCCGGTGGCGATCGGTGGTACCGAGCGCGTCGGGGTCGCAATACGCACACTCGACCCAGGTCTTCCACCCGCTCGGCGCCGGCGTGCGCGCGACGAACATCCCACTCTCGATGCCGTCGACGATCGCGATCAACGCGTGGTCGAGTGCCTCCTCGACGGGCGCGTCGACGAGGTAACCCAGCCGGAACCTCGGCTCCTTGACGAACCAGTACCGCGAGTCGACTGCGACATCACGATCGAGGCCGTATACGGCCCGCACCGCGTGCGCGTAGATCGGGAGCTGCAGTCGCTCACCGCCTTGCAGGGGATCGTCGTGTGAGAGGTCCTTGTACGACGTGTGCCCGCCGGTCTTGTAGTCGATGACCGAGTACTGCCCGCTCGCCCACTTGTCGATCCGATCGACGGAGCCACCGAGGTGCAGCGTGCGCCCGTCGGAGCAGGTGATCTCGATCGCATCACGAGTGGGGTCACGCCGGCCGAACCCGAGCTCGGTCGCGAGCG
Organism: Acidimicrobiia bacterium; assembly: GCA_038320885.1. Lineage (GTDB taxonomy): Bacteria > Actinomycetota > Acidimicrobiia > IMCC26256 > PALSA-610 > JBBQER01. The sequence goes on along the minus strand of JBBQER010000046.1, from coordinate 17,700 downwards.
TCTCGGCGCCCGTCTCCTCCCGGTAGGTGGCGTCGGCGTCGATGAAGCGGTCGAGCTCGTCGTGCATCTGGCGGCGAGCGCGTTCCCACAACAACCGCCGGCCCCCGAGACCACTCGCCTCCACTTGATCGCATTCTTCGCGCAGGATCTCGTGCAGTCGCCGGCGTTGTTCCGGCGTGTACGGGCGGCCCACGCCGCGCCGGTCGATCAGCTCGGCCAGGAACCGGTCGAGCGCGGCGTGCATGACGCTGCCCTTGTCGAGCGCCGAGATCTGCAGGATCTCCTCGGGCCGTTCGATCGCGTCGACGTTCAAGACGTAGTGCGCGAAATAGGCGTGCGGACAGCTCGTCCAGGTCTGGAGCCGGGTCGCCGAGACCTCGACGCCGGGCGCGACCGGGCTGCGGTCGGCCATGCGCTCGCGCAGGTGCGCGAGGTTGCCGTCGAACCGGGTGAAGGTGCGTCCGCGGCGCGCCCGCGCCAGCTCCATTCCCCGGGCCAGGCCGGGCTCGGCCGCGATCCACGGTTCGCGGGCCAGCGCGGCCCGCACCTCGAGCTCGTGACGCGTCGGAGGAAACGCCGCGTGCGTGAGGCCGTGCACGAACGACGGCACCGCCGTCCACCACTCCTCATCCGTCGGCAGCGCGGAGCCGACCGGACGCGACCCCAGGAGCGACTCGACGGTGTCGAGCAGGAATCGTGACGGCACGTGCTCCGTGCTGCGCCGGAGGTCGCCGCGCGGATAGCAGAGCACGCGCTCGCCCGTCGCGTTCGCGAGCGCGGCGAGCAGCGCGCGGTGATCGTCGGCGATGCGCGCACTCCGCAGACGGATCTGGCCGCCGAGCGCGTCACGATCGGCGTCGGCGAGCAACGGATCGTCACGCGGCGACGCCGGGAACACACCTTCGGCGAGTCCGCACACCCACAACCGATCGAGCTCGACGCCGAGCGCGAGCACCGCGGGGCCGACCAGGAGTCCTTCACCCAAGCGCCCGACCAGGTCCCGCGCGGAGTCGAGCTCGAGCGTGAGCGAGCGCCGGAACACGTCGAGGGTGGGACCCGCTTCGACCGCATCGAGCCCGCCGAGCCGTTCGAGCGCGGCGTCGACGCGTCGGGCGGCCTCTGGCTCGAAGGGCGTCCACGTCTCGCGCTTGGCCTCGTCGCCGATCCAGTGGGTCACGAGACTGCGGGCCCACTCCGCCAGGTCGCTCCACGAGGCCGGCGCGCCCGCGAGATCCGCGGCCAGGCGCTCGACGAACCTCTGCAGGTCCGCGGCCCGCGCCCGCTCGGCCTGGACATGTGCGACCGCGCCCTCGCTGTCGGAGCGCGGTTGCTGCGCCGCGATGTAGCGCTCGAGGCGAGCGTTCCACTGCGCGACGCCGCCGACGACTCCGGCGTCACGCGAGATCCGCTCCCACGCCGACGCCTCGATGCGCTTCCCGCGCCCGTCGAGCACCGGCGCGCTCGCCATGAACGCGCACACGTCTTCGCGGCGGAAGTCATCGTCGGCGAGTGCGAGCAGGCGGAGCAAGGAGCGGCCCAGCACGGAGTCGGCAAGCGTGCGCACGGACACGCCGTTGTGCGCGATTCCCGAGAGCTCGAGATGATCGTGCAACAGCCGTGCGTACGGCTCGGCATTGCCGAACACGACGGCCATGCGCTCGAGCGCAATGCCGTCGCGCATCGCATCGACGATGCCCCGCACGATCACCCGCACTTCGTCGTCGGCGTCGGACATGGAGCAGACCGCGGTGCCTACGGCAGGGATCACGGCGGCCTCGTCGAGGTCGATCGTCGCGCCGAGTCGCTCGATGCCCGCCATCACTTCCGTGTCGGCTTTCGGCGCACCCGTCAGCGCCGCGATCACGACCAGCTCGTTGCGCTCGGCGAGCGTGCGCAGCAACCGGGCTACCGGCGCCGACGTGCGCTGGGGCAGGTGGTAGAGGAGCGTGCCGAGCTCGGCGACCAGCGCGCCCGCTTCACTCACCACATCGCACGCGGCGCGCATGAGATCGTGCTCGTCGTACCACGCCTGTGCGAGGTGCTCCTTGACGAGGCGATGGATGCGGACGACATCGCGGGCCCGCTCGCTCTGCGCGCCGAGTAGATCGAGCGCCGCATCGTCGAGATCGGACAGCTCCCAGACCGCGGCGACGAGCGCTTCCTCGGTCGCCGGGTGCGTGGCCACCGGGCCGAACATCCCGGGGGCGGTCGCGAGCACACGGCGCACCGCGGCCGCGACCACGGGCGGCGACACCGGCCTGCGTTTCCGGGCCGACAGCCGCGAGGCCGCGAGCAGCTCCGCCAGACGCGACGCGGTGAGGAAGTTGACGCCGATCAGGCCCGAACCCGCGCTCGACACCGGACCGAGATCGCCCGACGCGAGGAGCCGGCGCACCGCGACACCCACCGAGTTGCCGGGCACGACGACGGTGACCGGGGCCAGCGGCGATCCCTCTTTCGCCCGCGCGATCTCACCGTGCAGCGCCTCACTCGCGGCGCGGCCGTAGGGAGTGGTGATGACCCGCAGCGACACGCGAGGGATGGTACGACCCGGGTGAGACGCCGGTGTCGGTTCGGCTGCGCGAGATCTCGTTCTCTGTGCGTTCGAGGTCGATTTTCGACTTCCAACGCACTGAGTACGTGCACGAATTCAGGACACCACTGCGTCGGCGGTTGGGATGTGCCGCGGCGACGTCACGTCAGCGTGCGAGCGAAGAAAGCCGTGATCTGGTTCATCGACTCGGGAGGGAGCTCTGCGTGGGTGCCGGCCCATACTCCCATGCGCTTCGGGCCGGGGATCGCCTCCAGAATCTCGAGCGCACCCGCGATCGGGAAATGCTCGTCCCGCGTCATGTTGCCCATGAGGATCTCGCGCTCCCCCAACCGGCGAGCGCCGTCGCGCACGCGCGCGTTGCGCGCCGCGTTCTCGCCGTCGCCCTCCCCGCCTTCCGACCGCAGTCCGCCGAGCGCGAACACCGCGGCGCGCACGTCGGGAAGGTCGGCGACGATCGAGAGCCCGAACAGCGCGCCCATCGAGAAGCCGGCGTAACCCAGCGGTCCGGACAACACCGGCGCCGCCGCGCGCGCCACGCTCGCGACCGCCGACCATTCCGCGGTGAGCGCGGCGTCGCCCACGGGATCGACCATCCGCCGGTGAACGTCGCGCAGGTACTCGGCCTCGCTCGACCCCGGGGCGCGCCGTTCGCCGTGACCCGGACCGTCGATCAACGCGACTCCTGCCGGCACACCGTGCGCGAGCGCACGCGCGAGAAGCTGCGCGATCGGATCGTCCTTCGACTGATGCGCACCGTGACCGAGCAACACCAGCGGGAGCGGCCCGTCGGCACGCGGGACGAAGAGCAGTGTGGGAACGCGCTCACCATCGACCCCATCCACCGTGACCCGGACATCGAGCGGGATCGGTTCGATTGCCATGCGCCTCGTCTAGCACTCTCAGGGAGTCGAACGCCCGCTCACAGGCCACGTACAGTCTCCTCGTCCAGACTCCTGCATGACGATCCCCCCGTCGACGAGGAACCGTGATGGCACCGGCCGAAAAGCCCCGCAAGTGGTTGCGTTGGGTGGTGGCCGGTGTCGTTGCGGTCCTCGTGCTCGCCGTGGGCGGACCATTCGTCTACTTCCACTTCATCGAGGGCCCGGCGCCGAAGCCGCTCTCGCTCGACACGACGCCCACCACGGTTCTGAAGCCCGGCGAGACGCGCGCGTCGCTCGCGGGAACGTGGAAGTCCACCGGCGGCTCCATCGTGCGCTACCGCGTCAAGGAGACGCTGATCGGCCAGAGCCACACCGCGGTCGGTAAGACCAACTCGGTCACCGGGACGATCACCATCGCGGGCACCGACGTGGCGAAGGGGACGTTCACCGTCGACATGACGTCGATAACGAGCGTCGGGCACGACCACAGCATCCGGGACGATCAGTTCCAGCACCGGATCATGGACACTGCCAGCTTCCCCACCGCGACGTTCGTGCTCACGAAGCCGATCGTGCTCGAGACGGAACCCAAGAACGGCGTGCAGGTGAAGTACGCGGCGACCGGCAAGCTGACGCTGCACGGTACGACCAAGGACATCACGTTCCCGCTCAACGCGCGCCGAACCGCGAACCTGATCGCAGTGCAGGGCAACGTCCCGGTCACGTTCTCCGACTACGGCATCAACAACCCGAGCGGCGGACCGGCCAGCGTCGGGAACGCGGGTCAGATGGAGTTCGTGCTCGAGCTCAATCCGAGCTGACGGTCCGCACTCGCAACGCCGCCGCCCTCGATTCGAAGTCGAGGGGCGTGGTCAACTGCACGACCTCGCCGTCGAGCGCAACCGCGATCTGCGCATGTCGAGGAATCGCGATCGTCACTTGTCGGCACTCGCGACGCGTGACGGTCGGTGTCCGAGCCAACCGTCCGAATAGCGTCGAGGCCACGAGCCGCAAACGGGCGAACCGCCGATCGGCGTGGACGATGCGGACGTCGAGCACGTTCGCGTCGAGGGCTTCCCGCGTCGTGACATCGCGCAGGCTCTCGCCGTACCGGCCGTTGCCCACGAACACCAACCACGCGACGAACGGCTCGTCGTCGACGACGACCCGCAGGCGATGGCCGTGGCGCAGCTGCTGCCACGCGGCGATGACGTTCGCGATGCGCTTGGGCCAGCGACCTTCGTGCTCTTCGCGCCGCTCGACCATGCTCGGGTACGCGCCGATGCTCGCGTTGTTCAGGAAGAACCGGTCGTTGACGCGACCGACGTCGATCAGCCTCTCGTCACCCGCTTTGGCCGCCGCGCCCGCATCCTCGAGCGACGCCACACCGAATTCCTTGGCAAAGTGATTGCGCGTTCCCGCGGGCACGGCGAGCAGCGCGACGTCCGAACCCACGAGCACTTCCGCCGCGGTGCGCAGCGTTCCGTCGCCGCCGGCCACGCCTACGAACGGCGCGCCGGCGTCGACTTCCTTCCGCACGCACGCCGCCAACTGCTCGGGCGGGCACGGCTCGACCCGACAATCCGCAAAGATCTCGGCCAGCTCGGCGATGTCGGTCCCTGAGCCCGAACCGGGGTTGACGAGGACCACGGGTTCGGGCATGAGACCATTCTGGCCAGCGCCGCCTCACGGAGCACAACCGAACGGGCGGCGGGGTTCGTCAGCGGGAGAGATCGATGCGGCCGTACCGTCGGATTGCCGTCGCGCTCGTGATCGCGCTCGTCGGCGCGACCGCGTGTAGCAGTGGCTCCGGCGACGACGCCAAATCGCTCACGCTCTACAGCGGCCAGCACCAAGCGACGACCGCGCGGCTCGTCGCCGCGTTCGAGCGCCAGACCGGTATCCACGTGAAGGTGCACTCCGACGACGAATCGGTGCTCGCGAACGACATCGCGGCGTCGGGATCCAAACGCTCCGCCGACGTGTTCATCGCCGAGAACACACCCGCGTTGCGCCTCCTCGAGATCAAGCACCTGCTCGCGTCCGTCCCGGCGACGACGATGGCGAAGGTCGATCCGCGCTGGCGATCAGCTGCTGGCGACTGGGTCGGCGTGAGTGCGCGCGTCGGCGTGATGGATTACAACACCGACATGCTGACGGAGGCCGACGTGCCGACGTCGGCATCGGATCTCGCGTCGCCCGAGTGGAAGGGCAAGATCGGGATCGCCCCCGGCGACACCGACTTCCAATCCGTGGTCGCGTCGTACCTGCGGACCCACGGCGAGGAACGCACGCTGGAGTGGCTCGCGGGCATCAAGGCGAACGCCGGCAGCTACGTGTACTCCGACAACATGGTGCTGGCCGACGCCATCAACCGGGGCCAGGTCGAGCTCGGGTTGGTGCATCACTACACGTGGTTCCGCGAGCGCGCCAAGGTCGGGGCGTCGCACATGCGCTCGGCAATCGCGTTCCTGCAACCCCTCGACGCGGGCTATCTCCTCGATATCTCCGGCGCCGCGGTCGTCCGCTCGAGCCACGCTCCCGCGGCGGCGCAGAAGCTCGTAGCGTTCCTCGTCAGCCGGGCCGGCGCGAGGATCATCGCCTCGAGCAGGAGCTACGAGTACCCGTTGGGATCGAACGTCAAGGCGGCCAAGGGACTGCCCGAGTTCAACGGCCTGTCGCCCATCCCGTTGTCGTTCAACGATCTCGGCGACGGGAGCCAGACGGTCGAGCTGCTGCGAAACGCCGGGCTGCTATAGAGACGGCAGCAACGAAAGGAGTTGCGATGGCGACGAGAGGCTTCCTCGGACGGGCGCACAAAGAACGCGATCCGCGCCTGCCCCCCGGTCAATACGACACGGGCAAGCAGTGGCCGGTGTTGACCGCAGAGGCGACACCGAAGCTCGATACCGCGTCGTGGTCGTTCACGGTCGAGGGGCTCGTCGACCGTACGGTCACGTGGACGTGGGACGAGATCCACGCGCTCCCGCCGTCGACATACTCGGGCGACATCCATTGCGTGACGACGTGGTCGAAGCTGGGCATCACGTTCACCGGCGTATCGGTCGACACGCTGCTCGCGGCGGCGGGTCCGCAACCGGCCGCGACGCACGTGCTCGCGTTCTCCCATTCCGGCTACACGACGAACCTGCCGTTGGCCGATGTCACCGGCGGCAAGGCGTGGGTTGCGTGGGAAGTCGACGGGCAGCCGCTGCCGCGCCAGCACGGCGGTCCCGCGCGCCTCGTGGTGCCGCACCTCTACTTCTGGAAGAGCGCGAAGTTCGTCGCCGGGCTGCGGGTGCTCGACCACGACGAGCCCGGGTTCTGGGAGCAGAACGGCTACCACGACCGCGGCGACCCGTGGCTCGAACAGCGCTACCAAGGCGACTGAGGCATTGCAGAAGTGAGCGGCAACCCGTGGCAGTCGGCAACCGTCGTCGCCATCTCGCGCGAGACCGCGCGCGCGAAGACGTTTCGGCTCGCCCTGCCGGCGCCGTCGACGCACCGCGCCGGGCAGCACTACGTGGTGCGGCTCACCGCGCCCGACGGCTACACCGCTTCGCGTTCGTACTCGGTCGCATCCGCTCCCGACGGCTCGGATCGGATCGACCTGACCGTCGAACGCCTGGACGACGGCGAGGTCTCGTCGTTCCTGCACGACGACGTCGTCGTCGGCGACCAGCTCGAGGTGCGCGGGCCGATCGGCGGCTGGTTCGTGTGGGACGGCGATTCGCCCGCGTTCCTCGTCGGCGGCGGATCCGGTGTCGTACCCCTCATGGCGATGCTGCGCTTCGCGCGCCTGCACGAGAAATCGGAGCTCGTGCGCCTCGTCGTCTCCGTGCGCACGCCCGAGGATCTCTACTACGCGAACGAGTTGCCGGGTCCGGAAAGCTCGGTCGTGTACACCCGGGTCGCGCCCGATGCGTTCGCGCGGCCGGTTGGGCGCCTCACCGTCGACGACATCTCGGTGCCCGACCCAAACGCCACCGCGTTCGTGTGCGGCTCGTCGGGTTTCTGCGACGCGGCCACGGATCTGATCGTGAGCGCCGGTCTTCCGGTGGAGAAGATCCGCGTGGAGCGCTTCGGCCCGACCGGTTGATCGTCAGTCGATCGTCAGTACACCTCGGGCACGAAGGTCTGGTCCTCGACCGGCGGGCGGATGTAGTCGTCGGGCTGGCGCTTGGGCAGCTTCAACTTCTGCGACGTGATGTCCTGGTAGGGAATGCACGACAGCAGGTGGTGGATGCAGTTCAGGCGGGCGCGCCGCTTGTCGTTCGCGTCGACCACCCACCACGGCGACGCTTTCGTGTCGGTGAGCTGGAACATGGCGTCCTTCGCGCGGGAGTAGTCGGCCCACCGGGCGCGTGACTCCAGGTCGAGATTGCTGAACTTCCAGCGCTTCTCCGGGTTGTTGATCCGATCCTGAAAGCGCCGCTCCTGCTCGTCGTCACTCACCGAGAACCAGTACTTCACGAGCACGATGCCGGCTCGGAGGAGCGTCCGCTCGAACTCCGGGCAGGAGCGCAGGAACTCCTCGTACTCCTCCTGTGTGCAGAAGCCCATGACGTGCTCGACGCCGGCCCGGTTGTACCAGCTGCGGTCGAAGAGCACGATCTCCCCGCCCGCGGGTAGCTGCTCGACGTAGCGCTGGAAGTACCACTGCGATCGCTCGCGGTCCGACGGCTTGTCGAGCGCGACGACGCGCACGACGCGTGGGTTCGTGCGCTCGGTGATCCGCTTGATCGTGCCGCCCTTGCCCGCCGCGTCGCGGCCTTCGAAGAGCACGCAGACCTTGAGCTGCTCGTGGCGAACCCACTCCTGGAGCTTCACCAGCTCGCGCTGCAGGAGTGCGAGCTCGCTCTCGTAGAACGCCTTCTTCAAGGCTTTCGGGTGAGCGGCGGGATGATGCGCGACGGGACGCGTTTGGTCGAGAGCCACGCCTCAGCGTCGCGCACTCACGAGATCCGCGCCATGCCGGCTCGAGCGCGCTCGCTACGGCGACGTGGAACCGAGACAGAACTCGTTGCCTTCGGGATCGCGCAGGATGACGTTGCGGGAGGGCCATTCGGGCGGGAACGTCTCTTCCCACGCCACCTCCGCCCCCATCGAGACGAGCCGCGCGATCTGCGCGTCGAGCTCGGCCGTCGACAGGCCCAGATGCACGCGGTTCTTCAGCGTCTTCGGCTCGGGGACCACGATGAACTCGAGGTACGGCTGATCGCGATCGGGAGCCTCCACGACCGCGCCGCCGCCATCGACGTGCGCGACGCGCCAGCCGAGGACCTCGGCCCAGAACTCCGCGACGCGCCGCGGCTCCCGGCAGTCGATCGTGACGCACGTGACGGTGACGCTCATGCGTCCGACCGTACTCTCGGAGCCCTTTGATGTGAATCGGTGCCGTTAAGCGTGACCGATTCGCGTTTGATGAGAAATCGTGACTTCTCGGGCCGATCAGTTCGCGGTGGGTACGGCTTCGACGATGTTCAGCTCGCCGGGCCCGGCGATCTTCGTCAGGGTCTCGAGGACCGCGGCGGTTGGCGACGTCAACACGAGGTCACCCTCGGCGATCCGCGCCCGCTTGGTGAGTGTCACCAGGAGGCGCGCGCACTCGGCGTCGCACGAGCCCAGGCCGGCGAGATCGACGCTGAGCCCTTCGCCGTCGGAGGCGGGCCCCGAGAGGATGCGCTGCAATTGACGCGCTACCCCGGTATCGAGGTCGCCCACCAGCCGGAAGGCTCGCCCGTTCGCGCCAGGAATCCGTTCAATGTCCAGCATTCGATCCTTCTCTCATTTCGCCGGCGTCTTCGCGCGGGAAACGTGCGCTGCCTTCTTGGCGGTGTTGTTCGCTCGTCGTACGTGGTTGGTGCCCACGAGCAAATCGAGAACTTCGCCGATCGTCCGTTCGCGAACCGTCGTGTCGGGCAACGGGAGATGCTTCTGCACGATGTACCGATTACGACGACCCTCGCGCTCCTTCAAGACGTAACCGGCGGAAGCGAGGTCGTTGACGATCGCGTACGCACTGCGTTCGGTGATTGCGAGCACATCCGCGATGTCGCGCAACCGCACACCGGGATCCTTCGCGATGCACAGGAGCGCCCGCCCGTGATTCGTCAGGAACCCCCACTCGGTCATCCCGGTATCATAGCAAAATATTTCTGGTACTGGTGTGCTACTATTCCGGCCACGACGCAGACATCGATCACGCCATCTTTGCTGTCCGGCTCCGAGCCCTGGCTCGAAGGCGGGGCGTGCCGCCCGTACCCGACCTCGTGGTGGTTCTCGACGGATCTCAGCGAGACCGCGACCGCCAGGGGAATTTGCGCGGAGTGTCCCGTGCGCATCGAATGTCGCGAATACGCGATCGACCGCCCGGCGCTCTTCGGGATGTGGGGCGGGACCAAAGCCGCCGAACGCGCCGGTATCCGCAACGCGCGACTCTCCGATTTGCTCCTATAGAGCCCGTCCGAGGTTGGGCCCGGGTTGTACGGGCACCTCGAAAAGACCGCTAGCGATTCTCCGTCACGCCGGTGCAATCACCGCGGTCGACGCCTCCATGGAAACCCTCTCTGTTGTTGCGCGCGCTCCGCGCCGCTCGTGGTTCCGCTTTCGATCCGCCGTTGCTCGGATCGTGGTTTGCGTACTCGCCGTACCGGCGCTCGCGGTCACGATGCTCGCGGTGAGCGCGCCCGCCGTGAAGGCGGATGCGAGCGCGCACGACGTGTACGCGTTCGGTAGTGCAACGTTTTTCGGATCGACCGGCACCACGCCGTTGTCGCACCCCATTGTCGGCATGGCCGCAACTCCCAACGGACGCGGCTACCGCCTCGTCGCCGGCGACGGCGGCATCTTCAGCTTCGGCGACGCCCGGTTCTACGGATCGACGGGTGCGATCGCACTCAACCAACCCATCGTCGGCATGACCACCACACCCACCGGCCACGGCTATCGACTCGTCGCGGCCGACGGCGGCATCTTCACGTTCGGACGGGCGCCGTTCTTCGGATCGGCCGGCGCGGTGGCACTCGCCGCGCCGGTCGTGGGAATGGCCGCGACGCCGAGCGGGAAGGGCTATCGCCTCGCGACCCGCGACGGTCGCGTCTTCGAATTCGGCGACGCGTCCGCGTCGCGCACGACGAGGCCAGCAGCCACCATCGCCAACGTGGTCGCAATCGCCTCGGGCCCGAACGCCCGCGGTTACTGGCTCGCGACCGCCGACGCGTCATCCACCGCCACCGCGGAGACCGCGATCGCGTGGTACCAAGCGCGCATCGGGAGCACCGCCTTCGAAGGCCTGTGCGAGACCGCGGTCGAAAATGCGTACGGAACCCGTGAGGCGTACGCCAACGCGCGCGCCGACTGGCAGGCGCGACCCGACCAACACCCCGACTGGCAGCACGCGCCGCGCGGCGCGCTCGTGTTCTACGACACCAGTGCCGACGGGCACGTCGCGATCAGTCTCGGTGACGGCAACGTCATCTCGACCGCGGTCAATCACCGCATCGGCGTCGTGCCCATCGGCTACTTCCAGAACCCGCTCGGGTGGGCAGGCTCACCCTGGTGACCCGGGCCGATTGATCGCGCCGCGCGCGGCGTGGTCGTATAGGCGCGTCCCCCGCCGAAAGCGACGCGCGTATGGAAGCGATGGTGTTCACCGGACCGAACCAGCGCTTGGTCAGGACCGAGGTGGCGCAACCGGAGCCGGGCGCCGGGCAGGTGCTCATCCGGGTGGCCGCGTGCGCGGTCTGCCGCACCGATCTCCACATCGTCGACGGTGAACTCCCCAACGCGAAGCCGGAGCTCGTGCCGGGCCACGAGATCGTCGGAGTCGTGATGCAGACGGGCAACGGTGCCGACCGGTTCGCGATCGGCGACCGGGTCGGCGTGCCTTGGCTCGGATGGACCGACGGTGTTTGCAAATTCTGCCGGTCGGGACGCGAGAACCTCTGCGACCGCGCGCGTTTCACGGGTTACGACATCGACGGCGGGTTCGCCGAGTACGCGGTTGCCGACGAGCGCTTCTGTTTCGCGCTCCCCGATTCGTACTCCGACACGCACGCCGCGCCACTCATGTGCGCCGGTCTCATCGGCTCCCGCGCGCTGCGTCTCGCAGGGGACGCTCCGGCGCTCGGCATCTACGGGTTCGGCGCCGCCGCGCACATCATCACGCAGGTCGCGCGCGCCCAGGGACGCGACGTGTATGCCTTCACCCGCGCCGGCGACACCGAGGGCCAGAACTTCGCGCGCGAGCTCGGCGCGGTGTGGGCGGGCGACTCCGACACCGACCCGCCGGTGCGGCTCGGCGCGGCCGTGATTTTCGCGCCAGTGGGCGCGCTCGTTCCCCGCGCGCTACGCGCGGTCGACAAGGGCGGCACCGTCGTGTGCGCGGGCATCCACATGAGCGACATCCCCTCGTTCCCCTACCGCGATCTCTGGGAGGAGCGCACCATCCGCTCGGTCGCCAACCTGACGCGCCAGGACGCGTTGGAGTTCCTCGAGCTCGCGCCGCAGATCCCCCTCGTGACGCGCGTCGTCGAGTACCCGCTGGCGCGCGCCAACGACGCACTCGACGACCTGCGCAACGGCCGGATCGAGGGTGCCGCGGTTCTCGTACCGCCGCACCCGCAGATTCGTCAGAGGATCACTACGGCTTGACGAAGCGCTGCAAGAACTCGAGCGCGGTGTCGGCGACCTCTCGCCACCCGTGGTCGATCGTGAGTGAGTGACCGCGGCCGTCCATCTTCACGATCTCGGTGACGCCCTCGTTCCGCTTCTGCTTCTTGTACGACGCGTTCGCGATCGCCCACGGAACCGTGTGGTCGAGCTCACCGTCCATGATGAGCAGCGGGCCGCGCTCGGGGTTCTTCGTCTTGACCTTCACCTCGGTCCACGGGTTCAGGTTCGCGGTGGCGGCCTGGAACAGCGGCGCGCCGGATCCCGGCACCGCGTAGGTGTTGTAGAGCTCCAGCGCCTCGGTCTCGTTCACCGCGTTGGCGAACGCGTAGCGGAACTGCTCGTAGGTGAGCGGAACCGCACGGTGGTGGTTGGCCGGGTTGCCGAGCACCGGCGACGCCGACTTGAGCGACGACAACGGCAGCGGCAGCACGCCCCGGAACGGTGCGGGATCGATCGCGACCGTTCCGTCGGACACGCCGCGCCCCGCGAGGATCTGTACCAGCAGTCCACCGAACGAGTGGCCGACGAGCGCGGGACGCTTCTTCAGCTTGCCGATGACGTCCTCGACGTGATCCGCGATCTGGCCGACGGTCTTGTGCGCGAAGACCTCGGGGTGCGCCTTGGCTTCTTCCACGGTGTTGGGATCGTCGGGCCAACCCGGCGACAAGGTCGTGAAGCCGGCTTCCTCGAAGACGCCCCGCCACCGGTCCCAGCTGCTCGGTAAGAGCCACAAGCCGTGCACGAACACGATCGGGGTCTTGCCCGACGCATTGGCCTGCTTGATCTGCTCGTTCTCGTGCTCGGTGATGACAGCCATGCCGTGCTCCCGACTGCGCCCGATGGAGGGGACGAACGCGGCCGGCGCCGCGCCGCGTAATCTCGGACGACGTGCTGTCTACACCCGGCGCGTCTTCGACGGCACGCGCGAACGGGAAGAGAACCACATGCCCACCGCCCTCATCACCGGTTCGTCGAGTGGCATCGGTCTCGAGATCGCCCGAACGCTCGCCACAGATCACGACGTGGTGCTCGCGGCGCGGTCGGCCGCGCCGTTGCAGCAGCTCGCGACGGAGCTCGGAGGCGCGGCGCGGGTGGTGATCGCCGACCTCTCCGACCCGTCGGGCGCGGCCAAGCTCGCAGCGGAGGTTCCGGAGGTAGACGTGCTCGTGAACTGCGCGGGCTTCGGCGACTTCGGAAACTTTGCAACGGAGTCACCCGAGAAGATCGACCAGATGATCGTGCTCAATGTCGGCTCGCTGACAGCACTCTGTCGCGCGTACCTGCCGGCGATGTTGGAGCGCGGTTCTGGTCGCATCATGAACATCGCTTCGACCGCCGCGTTCCAACCGGGCCCGTTGATGGCCGTGTACTACGCGACCAAGGCGTACGTGCTGTCGTTCAGCGAAGCACTCGCCGAAGAGACGCGCGGTTCGGGTGTCACGGTCACCGCGCTCTGTCCCGGCCCGACCGCGAGCGGCTTCCAGGCCGGCGCCGCGATGGAGCGGAGCAAGCTCGTGCACGGGAAGAAGCTCCCGAGCGCGGCGAGCGTGGCTACGTTCGGCGTGAAGGCGATGCAACGCGGCGACGTGGTCGCGGTTCCCGGTCTCTCGAACAAGATGCTCGCCATGTCGATCCGCTTCTCCCCGCGGCCCGTGGTGCGCCGGCTCGTCCACAAGATGCAGGAAGCGGAGTGACTCGGATGAGTCCGATCTTTCGCATCAACTCGAACGACCTGCCGTGGGTGGACTACGCGGAATCTGCCGATGACAACGGGAAGGCCCAGATCCGCGTCAAAGGTGTGACCTACCGCAACAACGAGGTTCCACCGGTGCAGTACGTCGAGTACGCGGCCGGATACGCCGATCCGGTGCACAGCCACGACACCGGAGAGTTCTTCATCGTCACCGAAGGCTCACTGTGGCTCGATGACGTCGAGAGCGGTCCCGGAAGCGTGGTGTCATCCCCCGCGACACCGACTACGCCGTGCGCGCCGGCGACGAAGGAGTGCAGTACTACTGCGTCGTCGTCGCGTAGACGGGGCCGGAAACCGCGTTCAGTCGGACGGTCCGACGCCCTGAACGCAGGCTTGCGAGTACCTCGCCGGTTGGGTCATGCCGGGATTCATGAGGACTCCCGGGTCGGATGCAATCGCGCGGGCCAGGTCGTTCACCGGCGAGAGGCTGTAGTACTTCGGGGTGTCTGCCCAGCCCCGGAAATCGCCGGGCCCGAAATCTCTGAAATTCGACGCCCAGGTACCCATCCCGACGGCGACCCCGGCGATGCGCACGTTCGCCGAGGTGAAGAAGAGACTTTCGTATCGGGAGTCACCGGCTTCCACGACGCGCACATGATCGACGCGGGCTCTCCCGTCGTGCATTCGCGCTTCGATCGCCTGGGACGTCGACTTGGACGGCGTCAAGCAACCGGACTTGATGTGGGAAGTCGGCGCGAGGTGCGAGAACCAGAACGCCACGGCCGCGACCAAGACACCCATTACAAGGACAGCACCGATCCAACGGTTGCGATCGCTCGAGCTGCGGATCAGCAGACGACCATACGCCGCAATTCTCTACAAGGTGCGGCGGGCATTCGCGGATTCGGTGAAGGGAGATGCCGAGGTGAGTGTCTCACCCGGGTGCGATGATGCAGTCGTGCTTACGGATGAGCGGTTGGGTGTGCAGTTGAGCGATGTGCTCGCTTTGGAGCGGCCGATGCGCGCGGTTGTCGAGGCGCTGGATCCCAGCCAGATCCACGTGGGCGCGGCGATCGCGGGCGGGCGATGCTCATGCTGGCAATGGCCGTCGTGGCCCGTGACGCGCCCGAACGCCGCGACCGGCTCATCGCAGGCGGAGTCCTCGGCTTCGGGCTCCCGGGTGTCGCGGTGTTCCCGTTCCTGTGGGGTTCGTTCGTCTACGGCCTCGCCGAACGCGCGCTGCTCGCGAGCGCGGTGCTCTGGCTCATCACGCTGGCGCTCCCACTCATGACCACCCCCGGCGCCGCGCGCTGACGCGCTCAAGGCGCGAGACCGGACCGCGATCGACGAGTGCCTCGCCTCCCCGGGCTCAGCCCACGGACAACACCCGCGGCCGCGACGATCGCGACCGCGGCGCCGACCGGGAGCGGCCACGCGTAGCTGTGCGAGGCCGCGAGCACGCTGCCGAGCACCGCGACTCCGAGCGCACCCGCGGCTTCGACGATCGTCTCGTTCACTCCGGCCGCGGCACCGGCGTTGTCGGCCGACGCCGACGACATGATCAGCTCGGCTCCCGACGCGGCTGATGTCCCGATGCCGAGACCGACGAGCACAGCCGCGGCGAGCACCGTCACCTCCGACGACGCGGCGACGCCGACCGCGGTGAGTGCCGAGCCGGCGGCCATCGCCGCGAGCCCGGCCGCGGCGACCGGGCCCTGACCGAAGCGGGCCACCCAGCGCGGATTGCGCAGCGACGCGATGATCCCCGCGACCGCGTTCGGAACGAAGTAGAGGGCGGCGCCCATTGCCGACTTGTGCCGCGGCCCCTGGAGCCACTGTGTCAACACGAACTGCACGCCGAACGCCGCGAAGAACAGCGCCGCCATCGTGGCCGCGCCCCAACGCAGGCGCGGGTCGCGCGCGGTCGCGTGCGGGATCATCGGCCGTTTCGAGACGCGCTCGCGCCGTACGAACAGGACGAGCAACGCGACCGCCGCCGCGCCCGCACCGAGCACGAGCGGCGCGGTCCAGCCCTGTTGCGGTCCCTCGATGATCGCGACGAGGGCGGCGGTCAGCGCCGCCCACCATCGCAGCGCGCTGCCGCGGTCGAGTGGGCGCGCCGCGGGATCGCGGGAGGTGGGAACGAGCAGCACGGCGGCGACGATGGCGACGACCGCGAGCGGGACGTTCACGAGGAAGATCGACCCCCACCAGAACCGCGCCAGCAGCAATCCTCCCGCGATCGGACCCGCGGCCGATGCGACACCGGCGATGCCGGACCAGATGGCGATCGCGCGCCCGCGCTCGTCGGAGTGGAACACGTTGCCGAGCACCGAGAGCGTGGCCGGCATCGCGCACGCGCCGCCGATCCCCATGAACCCGCGGGTGATCGACAGCATGATCGGCGAGGTCGCGAACGCGGCGGCACCCGACGCCACGCCGAACACGGCGAGGCCGATGAGCATGAGTCCTTTCCGGCCGTAGCGATCGCCGAGCACGGCGAGCGGCAACAGCAATCCCGCAAGCACGAGCCCGTACGACGTCGCGATCCACTGGAGGTCGGTCTCGTCGGCGTGCAGTTCGCGGGCGAGGCTCGGGATCGCGACCGTGAGGATCGTGTTGTCGATCACGATCATGCTGAGAACGAGGCAGAGCACCGCCAGCGCGAGCCACCGTCGCGGGTGCCCCCC
This sequence comes from Acidimicrobiia bacterium, assembly GCA_038320885.1. Classification (GTDB taxonomy): domain Bacteria; phylum Actinomycetota; class Acidimicrobiia; order IMCC26256; family PALSA-610; genus JBBQER01. Next base: position 1,206 of record JBBQER010000046.1, on the reverse strand, counting down.
GCCGCCTTCGATCACACGTGCATCATGCCCAACCCGAGCCAGTTCGCTCGGAGAGGAGCGTGCGGGTCAGCGCACCAACTCCTTGTCGAGCGCGGCGATCTCGTCGTCGAAGAGCCGATGCAACTCGGCCTTCTCGCCGTCGTCGAGCCAGGTCGCGTCGACCCCGTTGTGTACGAGTTGCTTCGCGATCTCGGGTGAGTAGTCGTTCTGGCCGACGAAGTCGACGTACTCCTTGCCGATGTCGGTGTGGAACATCGTCGGGTCGTCCGAGTTGAGGTGAACGAGGAGTCCGGCCGCCATCATCCCGTTGATCGGATGCGTCGTGAGATCGGGCCATCCGTAGACGACGGCGGTCGACGTGGGGCAACACGTGAAGTGGATGCCCTCGTCACGACAGCGCGCGACCACCGCGTCGTCTTCGAGGATGTGATAGCCGTGATCGATGCGCTCACAGCCGAGCACGTCGAGACACGTCGTGATGTTCGCGGGAGGTCCGTCTTCGGACGCATGGCTCGTGAGTCGCAAGCCGGCCTTGGCGGCGAGGGCGAAGCTGTCGACGAACTTCTCGGGCGGATCGGGGGCCTCGGCGCCGTCCATGCCGAGCCCGATCAGCTCGTCCCGACGGTTGGCGATAACCTCCTCGGTCATCTGCAACGCCATCGCGGGCGGATCCTGGCGGTAGACGTCGGCGATCAACCGGCAGCGCACACCGAAATCACGTTCGGCGGCCGCGCACCCGTCGGCGAGGCCGTCGATGACGGTCTTCATCGGAACACCGCGCGGCGTGTGCAGCGTCGGGTTGAAGTACATCTCCCGGTACCTGAGGTTGCCGAGCTTCACGCCGTCTTCGAGCGATTCGTACGCGATCCGCGCGAAGTCGTCCTGCGTGATGACCGTCGAGTTCACGAAGCGGAAGATCTCGAGGAACTCGTAGATGGTGTCGTACTCGTAGATCTTGCCGACGTCCGGCGTCGGCAGCTCGATGGCATGCTGCCGGGCGAGATCGGAGACCGTCGCCGGTCTCAGCGTTCCTTCGACGTGACAGTGAAGCTCGACCTTCGGCAGGCGGCGAAGGTACTCGGCGTAGTCCATCGTGCAACCTCCCTCGATGCGTGCCGGTAGCGTCCACTCCACGGTCGCCGGATGTCAACGCGAGACCGCTGCTTTCCCGTGAAATCGCCCCATCGAGTCCTCATCAATCCGGCC
>JBBQER010000045.1:0-31412 GCA_038320885.1 Acidimicrobiia bacterium | reverse complement strand
ACGACGACGGCCGGCTCACGCTCGAGGACTTCGACGAGCAGAAGACCGAGCTGACCGACCAGATCGCGCTCCGGATGGCGTCGGAATCCCTGTAGGCGAGTCCCTGTAACCGAGGGACGCGGCCGTTCCGAAACGCGAACGGGGCGCTAACACCCTGTTTCTCGGGGAGCCTGTCCCCTTGTCAGCCGCCGCGATCCGGCTTCAACTGAACCGACCGCGGCACGGGGGAAGCCAACGCCTTGAGCGCAGTCGGGATGCTGGCGGGAATCGACATCCGACGCCGTTGGCGCAGTGTCGTCGCGCTCACGCTCCTGGTCGGAGCGGTCGGCGCGGTTGTCCTCGCGACGGCGGCCGGCGCCCGCCGGAGCGACTCGGCGCTTCCGAGATTCAACGCGTACAGCCGATCGTCCGATGTGGAGATATCGGTCGGGTTTCCCACGAGGAAGCAGCTCGAGTCGTTCCGCCGGACGCCGGGTGTCGCTCGGTTCGCGGTCGTTCGGGCGTTCGGGCTCATGATCGATGACAACCCGGATCTGGCGATCGCCGCGCCCGCGGACTCGGTGATGGGCAATCTCGTCGATCGGTCCCGGCTCATGCACGGCCGCCGGTCCGACCCGTCGGCACCCGACGAGATCACGATCGGCGAGGGGCTGGCGGCCAAAACGCACCTCCGGGTCGGGAGCCATCTCGACGGCCGGTCGTTCACGCAGGCCCAGATCACCAAAGGCTTCTCCGGAGGTAATCCCGGCCCTCCCGCCGGTCCGCGCATTCGGCTCCGGGTGGTCGGGATCGACCGGCGGCCCCTCGACCTGGGCGTGCGTGCCCTTGCGGGTGGCGTGGCCCTGCTGACGCCCGGCTTCGCGGACAAGTACCAAGGTCGCATCGGTTTGTACACCAACGTGCTGCGGGTGAAAACGGTCGCGGGCACCGCCGACGTGCCGCGCGCAGTCGCGGCCGCCCGCAAGCTCTGGGGCGACGCATATACGTTCCAGGTGCAGCCGCTCGGCATCGAGACCGAGGGCGCGCACAGCGCCATCGACGTGCTCACCGCGGCGCTGTGGATCTTTGCGGGAGTAGCGGCGCTCGCGGGCGCGGTCGCGATCGGCATCGTGCTGACCCGTGATGTCGCGCGGGCATCGGTGGACCAGTCGACCTTGCGCGGGCTCGGCGTTACTCGCGGTCAACGGGGCGTGGCGAGCAGCGCTCGCGCGCTCGTCGTCGCGGGCGGCGGCGCATTGCTCGCGGGGGCCGGCGCGGTCGCGGCGTCGCCGCTGCTGCCGCTCGGTGTCGCACGCCGGGCTGATCCCGATGTCGGTCTGCACGCTGACTGGTTGGTGCTCGCGATCGGTGTGACGCTCATTTCCGTCGTCGTGCTGGTTGTCGCGTTCGTTGCGGCCTGGCGCGCGACTCGAGTGCTGTCGCCGGATCGAATCATGCGCTCGCGCCGCCGAACGTCGCCGGTGGTCGAGGCCGCGGCCCGACTCGGGATGCCGCCCCCGGCGACGAACGGCCTCCGGATGGCCCTCGAAGCGGGCCGGGGCGAGTCGGCGATACCGATTCGTTCGGCGTTCGCGGGTGCGGTGTTCGGCATCGCCGGGATCACCGCGGTGCTCGTGTTCGCGGCGAGTCTCGCCCATCTCGACAGGACTCCCCGGTTGTACGGGTGGACCTTCGACCTGAGGACCGAAGTCGGCACCCAGCCCGGGAAGGTATGTGTCGATCGAGACGATCGCGGGCTCGCGCGAGCGCCCGGCGTCACGGCCATCGCGGCGGCGTGCATCCGGGGTGTCGAGGTCTCAGGCCACCCGGTATCGGCCTGGGGTTTCGAATCGTTGCGCGGCACGATCGATCCCGAGGTCGTCGCCGGGCGGGCACCGCGCGGTCCGAGAGAAGTCGCGTTGGGATCAGTGACCCTCGACGCGGTGCACAAACGAATCGGCGACTCCGTCCGGATCCAGGCCGAGAACGGGAGCGGCGAGTTTCGGATCGTCGGCCGCATCGTGCTTCCCACGGTCAACACCGAGAGTCTGCAGCCGCTCGCGGATGGTGCGGCGTTGACGGTCGCGGGCCTGGGCCCGCTCCTCTCTCCGGGCGGGAACGAAACCCATTTCCTCCTGGTGAAGGCCGGTTCCGGTTCGCGCGTCGCGCTCGAACGGCGCATGCGCTCGATACCGAGGTCCAAGAACACGGGCGCATCGAAAACTCCGGTCGAGGTCGATCGCCTCCGGCAGCTCGGTTGGTTTCCCGCGATCCTCGCGGTGCTGCTCGCGACGTTGGCGCTGGTCGCGGTGGGGCACGCGCTGGTCACGTCGGTTCGGCGACGACGCAGCGAGCTCGCGCTCCTGAAGACGATCGGCTTCGGCCGGCGCCAGGTCGGCGCGACGGTCGCGTGGCAGGCGACGACCGTGGGTGTCGTCGGCCTCGTCGTCGGCGTTCCGCTCGGGATCCTGTTGGGACGTGTGGTGTGGTCACTCGTCGCCGACGGTCTCGGTGTTGCGACCGTCGTTGCGGTTCCGGCGTTTTCCGTGATCGCGACGATCGCGGCGGTGCTCGTGCTCCTCAACCTGCTCGCATTCTTCCCGGCGCGCGCCGCGGCGCGGACCCGGCCTGCGGTCGCCCTCAGAACCGAGTGAGGCTCACAACACGTCGCCGTTCAGAGCTCGGACGTGAGCGCGGGGAACACCTTCGACACCTTCGAGAGCAGGTACTCGCCGTAGGTGCCCGTGAGCTCGTGCACGTTGGCGCGGTCCCAGCGCGCTTGCGCGTCAACGGTCCGCGTACCCTCCGCGATCTCCGGCACCGTTCGCACCTCCGCATTCCAACCCGGATCGAAGAAGAACGGGAACGACAACCGGGTCGACGCGCCGGTGTTGCGAACGCGGTGCGGCGTCGAGCGGTAGCGGCCGCCGGTCATCCGCTCGAGCATGTCGCCGATGTTGCACACGAACGCGTCGGGGTCGGGCGGCACGTCGATCCATCCCTGTGTCGACCGCACCTGGAGCCCGCCGACATCGTCCTGGCCGACGATGGTGAGGAGGCCGTAGTCGGTGTGCTCGCGCACGCCCCACTCGTCGTTCTTGTGATCGGGGTCGTGATCGGGCGTGGGGGGATAGCAGAAGATCCGGAACAGGATCGTCGGGTCCGCAGTGAGCTCGTTCGCAAACCAGCCCGCAGGCAACCCGAGCGCGAGCGCGACACCCCGCATGACGGTGTGGCCGAGTTGCGTCATGGCCTCGAGGTAGTCGAGCACCGTCGCTCGGAGCGCGGCCGGCCGGAGCGGGAACAGATTCGGGCCGTGGAGCGCGATCCCCGCGCGCACGCGGGGATCGCCGGCGCCGAGCTCGGCTCCGAAGTAGATGCCTTCCTTGCGATCGGGTATCCCCGACGTGAGCTCTCCGCCGACGGGAAACCAACCGCGCCAGGCGCGGCCGCCGCGTGTCATCGCGATCCCGGCCTTCTCCGCTTCGTCCAACGCGAAGAACTCACGGGCCAGCGCGTCGAGGCGCGTCCGCAGCGCCGGATCGACGCCGTGGCCGACGATCGAGAAGAAGCCGGTGTCGCGACACGCGGCATCGATCGCGGCAGCTGCTGTGTGTTCGCCGGATCCGGTGACGAGCGTCGTGATGTCGACTCGCGGTACGAGCATCGCGCCTGTCTAGTCCAACGCGCCGTCGCTGTACTTCACGGTGATGGGTTGCGGGCTCGGCGTGAGGACTTCGTCGATGTGGATCTCGGCGATGCGGGCCGCTTCGGTTGTCGTCACGACGACGGTGTCGGCGGGGGTGAGCTCGATCCGGTCACTTCCCGGCGGGCCCGTCCCGAACGGTGCCGGAAGGTCCGCGCAGTAGGCCCAGCCGTGCACGAGATCGAGGATGTGGACAAACGCGGGATCGTCGTGGTTGCCGGGGTCACGGTACAACGTCGCGAGCGCCGTGCGGTCGGCGTTCAACACGCCGCGAACGGTCACGCCGCGCATGTCTTCGCGCTCTGCGATTCTCTTGTCACGGTTGCCCGTGTCGCCGCGCTCGCCGGTCGCGAGCTCGATGGTTTGCACTCGGTAGTGGTCGCCGCGATGGTCCAACGCGAACACCCTCTCGCCGTTCACCGAGAATGCCTCGGGTTGCACGTCGCCGGTGAGCGCGAGGTGATGCGTCGCGGAGCCGGCTTCGGCATCGAACACGGTCAGCTGGGTAAACCTTCGGTGTTCCGCAGGGTCGTACCCGGCGGCGTGATCGGTGAGCGCGACCCATCGCCCGCCGGGTGACACCGCGCTGATCGAGACCATGCCCTTCTCCCGCGGCCACGACGACAGCACGGCAAGAGTCTGCGGGTCGAGCCGAACGAGCTCGTCGGCGCGAAGCGAGTAGGCGGCGGAGTCGTCGAGCGCGGCAACCTCGTTTGTCTTGTCGGTCGCGGGTATGGGCGCGGCGCTGACCGGCGGCCGTGTGATGCTGACCGTCGCGGGCGGCGACGGGCTGGAGCCGCATGCCGCGCCGGTGGCGCCGAGCGCCAGCGTGACGACCACGAGCGTGATGACGTGTCGGTTCATGTCGTGGGTACACCGGCCGGGCCCGGACGGTTCCGAGATGTCGTAGCGTTCGAAAATGGGCGCGGTTCGGGAAGGCTTGCGCGTCAGGCGCCGCAGTCTCGGCATGCTCGGCATATACCTCTTGCTGAGCCTGTGCCTCTGGCGAAGTCTCGTCCCGCACCTCGCCACGCACACGCTGGGCGGAGGGCTGCAAGACCCGGGCCTCTTCATCTGGTGGCTCAAGTGGACGCCCTACGCGATCACGCACGGTATGAACCCGTTCCGGTCGACCTACGTGGACGCGCCCGTGGGCGTGAGCGCGATGTGGAACACGTCGGTGGTCGCGCTCGGTGTCGTCCTCGCGCCGGTCACTCTGACCTTCGGCGCGGTGACGACGTTCAACCTGGCGTGCATCCTGGGTCCGCCGTTGTCGGCGTGGACCGCCTGGCTGTGGTTACGACGCCACGGGCACGATGCGGCGGCGGCTATCGGCGGCTTGGTCTTCGGCTTCTCGCCGTTCGTGATCGGTCAGTCGCGCGCGGGCCACTTGATGTTCACGTGGTTGTTCCTCCTGCCGCTGGTCGTGATGCTGGTCGAAGATCTGCTGTGGCGGGCCGACCGGCCGCTGTGGCCACACGCACCGTTGCTCGGCGCAGTCGTGGCCGTGCAACTGCTCATCGGGTCCGAAGCACTCCTCATCACCGTGATCGGCTGTGCCGGGCTGGCGATCGCGCTTGCGGTCTCGCGACCGCGGGACGCCTGGAACCGTCTCCGAGTGCTCGCGCCCGCGGCCGGCGTGGCCGTCGCGGTCGGCGCACTGTTGTGTGCCTGGCCGCTCTTCGAGATGTTCGGCGGCGACCGCGTGATCCGCCACCCGGTGCAACCGCTCAGTGTGTACGGCGGGAATCCGGCGATGCTCGTCGGCGCCGGGCAGGCCCAGCTCTTCCACAACGGGCACGGACCGCGCGGTCACCTGACGTCGATCGAGAACGGTCTCTACATCGGCTGGCCCCTGTTGATCCTGCTCGTGGTCGCCACCATCGTGCTGTTTCGTCGCCGCGGGGTCATCGTCGCCGCGCTCGCGATCATCGTGTCCGCCGACTTCCAGATGTACGCATCGGAATGGCACATCGCCGGCCATTCGGTGACCGCGCCGTTCCGCGTCATGCAGAACCACGTCGCGCTGACGCGCAACATCCTGCCCGGCCGGTTCGCCATCGTCATGTGGCTGGCGATCGCGTGGCTGCTCGCGGTGACGATCGACGCTGCCATCGCGCGGATGCGAACGACCGCACTGCGAGGGCGCCGATTGAGCGGGAAGTGGCCGGTCGTGATTCCGGCGGCGGTCGCAGCCCTGGCGTTGGTGCCGCTCCTTCCCGGGCCGGAGTCGCCGACGACCCGTCTTATCGTGACCCCGCCGTTGTTCACGACGTCACTGGTCAAGGAGATCCCGAAGGGCGCGACCGTGATGCTTGCTCCGATGGCGACCTCGGGGAACAACGCCGCGCAGCTCTGGCAAGTGCGCGCGAACATGCGGTACAAGCAGGTCGGTGGCTACATGCTCCACTCGGTGAAAGGCGGGATCGGGTCGTATCTCCCGGCTGAGGAGGCGCTGACGACGTTGTTCCGCATCGACCTGGCAACCGGGCAAGGGTTCAAGGGCGAAGTTCCCGAGTCGATGCTTTGTGACGCCCGCGCCGAGCTCCGGGCGACCAAGGCGACGCTGTTCCTCGTGGGTTTCTCGCGCCGGGCCGAGCGCACGCAGCTCAAAATCGCCGAGCAGTTGCTCGGCCGTCCCGCCGACCGGCGCGTCGGCGGCGTGGCGATCTGGTCGCTGACCGGTCGCGCGTTTCCGTAGGAACTATCGGAGTCCGATCTATCGGAGGGTCGCCGCGACGGACTGTGCCGCCGCGAGGGAGGAGAGCCCTTCGATCCGGTAGGTCACTCCCGCGCGCTCCCACAGGAGGACCGGTCCCGACCGGCGCACGGTGTCGCGTGCGAACTCGCCGCTGCGATCGAGGTATCCGATCACGTGGGTCGCCGCGATCCACGCGCCCGCCTGCCCGTTCACTCGCACGTTCTGCACGCGCGCGTCGGCCGGCAGCAGTTTGAAGAGGGGCATCGACTGCGTCGGGTCGGTCGCGATCTCCACGACGGTGAAGCGCGTGTAGCTGAGCGCGACGAGCCCGCCCGGCACCCGGTGGTCGACCTCGACATCCGCGAGCCCGCCCGCGGCCGCGGCGCTCGGCACGACAATCCGGAATTGCACCGCTTGGCGCGCCGCCGCCAGTCGCGTCTCGGCGTTGACCGCCGGCGCCGAACCAGGGGAGCCGGGCACCGGGTTGTTCCCCGGCGCCGTCGGGAGCGGCCGATCGGTTCGGCGAATCTCCACCGCCCCGATCCCGAGCCAGTCGGCAACCGCGTGCCGGGCGGGAGCGATCGCGACGACGCCGGTCGCCACGAGCGCGAGCACCGCCGCCGCGACGAGGAGCGCGCGGGCGCGCCGGGTGCGTGCGATCGAACGGCCCGGCACCGGACCGGGCGCCACCAGCAGGCGCCGGAGCGCCTCGGCGGCGTGTTCGCCGGTTGGATAGTCGAGGTGGTCGGCCAGGTCGCCGAGCGCGCGCTCGAGATCGATCATTGCGTCACCTCCTCGCCGAGGGTGTTTCGCAACAGGTCGAGTGCACGCGACAGTCGGGACTTCGCCGTTCCCAGGGGGCACGACAGCACGCGGGCGGTCTCGCTCTCGCTGAGTCCGGCGAAGAACCGGAGCGCCACCACCTCGCGGTGGTCGTCCGAGAGCGCGTTGACCGCGGCGACGAGACGCTCCCGCTGCTCGTGTTCGATCGCGAGCGCATCGCTGGCGGTCCCGACGGGTTGCGGCTGGGCTCGAACGCGGAGCTCCATCGAGGTCCGTCGAGACATCGAGCGCCGGCGGTTCCGGGCCTCGTTGGCGACGATCGTGAACAGCCACGGGCGGAACCCGGAACCGGGCCGACCGGAACTGGGCCCGCCGGAACTGGGCCCGCCGGAACTGGGGTGGCCAGAACCGGGCCGGAAGGTATGGAGATTGCGAAACGCCTTGACGAACGCATCCTGCACTGCATCCTCTGCCTCGTCGCCGGCGATCCCGTACGCGAGGCGCAGCGCGGGGACGCGGTACTGCTCGACCAGGTCACTGAACGCGTCGACATCGCCCGTTCGGGCGCGTTCGACGAGCTCCACGTCACCGGTCTCATCCATGTCGTGTCTCTGCTTACACCGCCCGCGTCAGCTCGGTTCCGCCGCCGAACGGACTCGGTCCCCCGCCGTTGATCAGGGAGTGACGGGTTGATAGGGAGTGACGGGTTGATCAGGGAATGAGCACGACCCGGCCGACGGCTTGGCGGCTCTCGAGGTATGCGTGCGCGGCGGCGGCCTCCGAGAGGGGGAAGGTCCGGTCGACCTCGACGTGCAGGCGGCCGGCGGCGACATCGTCGATATGGCGGCCGATCATCGAGCGCGCGCGTGCCGTCGCGATCTCCGCGCCGAGAAACACGCCGGTGAGAGATTGGTTCCCCATTCCGAGCACGGAGACGTCGAGCGGTGACGGATCCCGACCCGCGCTCCCGACCGTGATGCAACGGCCGCGGTACGCGAGACACGCGATGCTGCCGGCGAGGATCTTGCCGCCCACGGAGTCGACCACGAGATCCGCGCCGCGGCCCGACGTGAGCGCCCGCACCTGGTCGACCCATCCGTCGTTCGAGTAGTCGATGCCGTGATCGACACCGAAGGGTGCGATGCGCTCGAGGCGGTCGGCGCTCGAAGCCGTCGCGAACACGGTCGCGCCGGCGCGCTTGGCGAGCTGGATCGCCGCGAGGCCGACCCCGCCGGCGCCCGCTTGCACCAGCACGGTTTCGCCCGCCTGCAGGTGACCGAACTCGAAGAGGCAGTCGTCGGCGGTTCCCCACGCGACCGGTACACAGGCGACCGACACGATGTCGGCGCCGTCGGGTACCGGCCAGGTCACCACCGACGGAATCGAGAACAGCTCGGCGTGCGAGCCGGACATGAATGTGGCAACCACGCGCTGCCCGACCTGGCGATCGGTCACGCCCGCGCCGACCTCTTGGATCGTGCCCGCACACTGGTACCCGACGATGTGCGGAGTCGCGGTCATCTCACCGCGGCCCCGATTCAAGGTGTCGCCGCCTTCGATGCTGATCGCCTCGACGTCGACGAGCACGAACCCGTCGGGACATGCCGGATCGGCAACGTCCTCGTATCGCAGGACTTCCGGTGGACCGGTCTCGTAGTACACGGCTGCTTTCACGAAGCGCACTCTACGCACGGCGCGTCTCAATCGGTCGGGGTCGATCGGTCGAGGAGGTTGACAGATGGGGGAGGATGGGACTGCTCATTCAATTCGTTCGACGTGCTGCACGCCCAGACCTCGCAGCCGCACGCCCCGACCAAGGCCCGCCTCGTTCCGGCCACCGTTCAGAGGGCGAAGCATGCGTATCGGTCTCACCCCGCGCGGGCGCGCAAGACCTCGGCCCTGATCACTCTCCCCGCCCTCCACCCCCCTGTGGGGAGAGCGGCGCGGTGCGGGCGCGCTGCCATCGGCGCCCGCACCGCCTAGCCCGTCAGTGACGTGACGCCCGCAGCCGCGGTGCGTGATGTCAATCGAGTCAACCAAGACACTTGAGAAACCGGTGCGCTGCGGGCGCTCGATGACAACGATTCGAGCGCTCGCACCGCGCTTTGCCTCCGACGTCCGAACCGCGCCGATTCGTCGAGCTGGCCCGGGGAATGGGCATCCCCCGCACCGCCGCGGTCCGCCAGGTAGTGGAGCTCATCGAGGCGCGCGCGATGCTGTCGCCATGCGGGAGCAGGACCAGCGGCCGGTAACAGTGCTCGACGAGGCCGCGACGAGCAGCCTCCGGGAGTGGACCGCCGAGATCGAGGCGTGGCCGGCCGGCAGTCACCGCTGGGGTCACTACGCCGAGGCGACGGAGACCGGGCCCGCGATCTGTCGCACCGAGAACGTCTCGGTGTGTCACGAGGGTGTCGCCGCGCTGGTCGACGGGCCGCTCCGTGGCGTCGCCTCGGCCGCGATCGGTGAACGCGTGGTCGCGTTCAAGGACAAGATCAACTACAAGCAGCCCGGCGGTGCCGGGTTCCGCCCGCATCAGGACCGCGTCGCATATCCGGGAGTGAAGCAGGTGATGTCGATCCTGGTCGCGATCGACGCGTGCTCGACCGAGTCGGGTTGCCTCTGGCTCGCGGGCGGTGTCGACGAGGTACTGGCGACCGACGACCGCGGTGTCGTGCGGGAAGACATCGCGCGCGACCTCGGGTGGACCGCGGTGGAGTTGGAGCCGGGAGAGGCGGTTTGTCTCGACGGTCTGGTGCCGCACTACAGCGATGCCAACCGGACCGCGCGGCCGCGTCGGGTGTTGGTCGCGAGCTACGCCCCCGAGAGCGAGCGCTACACACGCGCGCAGTATTACGCCGCGCGCAACGACGTGATGACGAAGTCATCGGCGGCCGACGGGCGGTTCCGGATCAGCACGCTCGCCGACTTCGACGGCGCTGAGGTCGCGCCGGATGCCACGGCCGGCGAGCGGTGCACACACACGAGGTGAACGATGGCTGACACGACGTCCGAGCTCCCGACCTCTCCCTTGGTTGGGCGTGCCCGCGCGCTCAGGCCGCTCATCGAGCGGGAAGCGGCGCGGGCCGAGGCCGACACCACCACGACGCAGGTCGTGGTCGACGCGGTCGGCGCCGCGGAGCTGTTCTGGCTGCTGGTGCCCAAGGAGCTCGGCGGCTCCGAGGCCGCACTGGCCGATGTGCTCGAGGTGTTCGAGGAGCTCGCGTACGCCGACGGCTCCACCGGCTGGTCGGTGATGGCGAACATCACGACGTCGTGCTTCGCGGCGATATACACTGGCGCCGAGGCCTCGGCCGCGATGTTCCCCGCCGGGGCTCTGGGTATCCACGCCGGCATGCTCGGTCCGGTCGGCTCGGCCCGGGCGGTCGACGGCGGCTACGTCGTCTCGGGCAAGTACCAGTTCGGGAGCGGATGCGCGCACTCGACGTGGTTCGGCGCAGGAGCGCAGGAGGTCGACGCGCACGGCGAGGCGATGACCGACGACGTGGGCTTGCCCGCGATGCGCGTCGTGTTCCTTCGTCCGGATCAGGTCGAGCTGCAGGGCAACTGGGACGTTCTCGGTCTCGCCGGCACCGGGAGCTACGACTACGTGGTCGACGAGCAGTTCGTCGACGCGGGCTTCACGTTCCCCCTCCTGGCGGCGGAGGCCCGGCGCGGCGGTAGCGGTTACGGGATCGGCCTGTTCGGGCTGGTGGCCGCCGGGCACGCCGGCTTCGCGCTCGGCGTCGGGAAGCGGGCACTGGTCGAGATTCTCGAGCTGGCGCCGACCAAAGCGCGCATGGGCGGCCCGTCGGTTGCGACCGAACAGCTCTTCCAGCACGACTTCGCGATGCACGACGCGGCGATGCGCGCCGCGCGCGGCTACGTGTTCGAATCGTTCGCCGAAGCCGAGTCCACCGTGCTCGGCGGTGATTCGTGCTCGCAGGTACAGCAACAGCGCCTGCGCCAGGCAACGACGTACGCAACTCGGGTCGCCGCCGACGCGGCCCGGTTCGCATACACGTGGGCGGGAACGTCGGCGTTGCGCAACGGGGGCGTGCTGCAGCGGTGCTTCCGCGACATCCACGCCGGCACCCAGCACCTCTACGTCGACAACAACACGCTCACCGCGTACACGCAGGCCCGGCTCGCGGAATCGAGCTAACCCGCCGGCTGCTCGATCAACTCGATCACCTCTCCGTCGGGACCCGCGCCGCAGACGAATCGCAACTCGGGCAGCCCGGGTCCCATCTCCATCGCGACGGGTGGTGACAGCGTGGTGATGCCGAGTCGGCCGAGCTCGTCGTAGGCATTGTCGAGGTCGGCGACGAGCAACGCGGTGCGCCACATCCCGATCGTGTTGGCCGGTCGCGCAGTCGCGTGTATCGGTGACGGGATGGTGCAGCCGACGAGCATGACGTACATCTCGCTCTTCGTCGGCGCGCGCATCATCACTTCTTCCATGGCGACGGGCCCGTCGATGCGCAAGTGATCTCCGTGGTCGTTGGTGCTCGGGAAGCGCGCCACGTCTCGAAACCCCAATGAACGGTAGAAGGCGATCGACCGATCGAGGTCGGCGCACCCGACCCCGACGAATGTGACGCGCGCATCGTCGCCCTCGATCAACTCGAGCGGAGTCCCGTCGGGATCGTTCGCCATCACCAGCCGGATCTTGCCGCCGTCGGGTATCGAGTGTTGGAACGGGTCGCTCCACACCGCGCCGCCGAGGTCGCGTACGCGTCGGAGCGCGGCGTCGAAGTCGGGCACGATCAGCCCGAGGCGCTGGAAGCCGCAGGCCTCGAATCGAGCGGGGGCCGCTCGTACGGGCGCCGGTTCCTGCCACTCGAGCAAGTCGATCGCACTGCCTTCGAACGCGTCCGGGCCGACCAGGATCCATGCGTCCCATCGCGCCCGGTCGAGCCCGAACGCGGCACCGCTCTGCGCGCGATCGGCGGCAGTGCGCACCCCTTCGCGCAAGCCGAGTCCGTTGACGTAGAAGCGGCGCGATCGTTCGAGATCGGTGCAGTTGACGTTGACGTGGAAGAGGCGGCCGTCGGTGAGCGCCATGTGCGAGCTACGGGATGCTCGTGTCTTTCGGTTGCGGACGCCGCGGCGGCATCGGGGCCCGCACCGCGCTTCGCCGCCCGTTCGCAAACATCGTCGATCGGAAGTTGCGTGCACGCGGCCGCTCGAGGAACAGCGTGGAGAGCAGGCCGATCGCGAGGCTGAACGCCATCACGAGGAGGGCGAGGTCACGGCGACTGTCGACCTTGTCGGGACAGATGCTCGCCGGGAGCCCGGTCGCGGTCTCGTCGCCACTTCGCTGGAACTGCAGCGCGGTGCTGTCGACGTTCCAGTCGTGGGTGCTGTGGATGAATCCGCTGCCGCACGAATATGTCGCGTCGCCGAAGACGTTGGCGTGGACCGGCCACAATCCGATCGCGAGCCCGACGACGATGGCCACGATCATTGCGACTGCGACGAGTCGTTGGACGCGAAAGAATCGTTTCACCGAAGCACCCCGCCGTCACCCTAGCCTTCGGACCGGCGTCAGCCCTCGGCCGGTCTGGGTGTAGGTGGGAGAGCGCCCGGTTGCGGGTTCAGGTTGTCGCGATCCTCGATCTCGGGGTGTTCGACCCGTGCGAGCGCGAGCACACCGCCGAGCATCGCGATGAGTGCGGCACCGACGATGAGCGTTCCGATGGGGCCCGACAGCTCGAGCCGCTCGTTGAGGAGGCCGATGCCGAGCGCGACGCCGGTGAGCGGTTGGAGAACCTGTTCGGCGCTGACCGCCGCCGCGAGGGCGCCGGTCTGGAATGCGCTCTGGGCCAGGACCAGGCCGGTGATCGAGCTGACGGCCAGCGCGTACGGCTCCCAGTGCAGCACCCAGCCCAGCGCGCCGTCGCCGAGAAAGTGGACGAAGGCCTTCGTGAGCACGGCGCTCGTACCGAACAAGGTGCCGGCCCCCAGTCCGAGAAACGCCGCGCGCGCCGATCCGGACGTCATGCGCGCCAGCACGATGGCTGCGAGCACGAACCCGACGATGGGTGGCGCGGCGATCAGCCACGAGCGGTTCTCCGCGACTTGGATCCCTTCGGTCGGGGCGACCGTGTAGAGGAACACGGCGACGCCGATCGCGAGCACGACCGCGGCGATCCATCCCGAGCGGCTGATGTGGCGCCCGTTGATCACGCCGCCGAGGAACAACGAGAGCAGCAACGAGGTCGAGAGAATCGGCTGGACCAGCACGAGGGTGCCGACACCGAGCGCGAGCGCCTCGAACACGTAGCCGCCCACGTCGGCCGCGATGCCCACGAGCCAGCGCGGACGGTGCGCGAGCTGACGCAGGAGGCCCAGCCTGAGCGTCTCGCTCTCCGCAATCTGCTCGGCCTCGTGCTGTTGCAACACGTTGCTCAGCCCGTACGAGAACGCGGCCGCGACGGAACAGACGACCGCGAGCCCCACATGGTTCGAGGTCAGCTCGACTGCGACGAGCCTCGGCATTCCGGGGAGGATAATGGTCGGCGGCGCTCGTATCCGGTGGCTACTGGCCGCTGAAACGGTGCCGGCGGGCGATGCTCGGGACGCGCAGTCCGGCGAGTGTTGCCAGCAGGCACGCGAGCGCGAGCAGGCCGATTGCCGCGAGTCCCGGAATCAGCAGCGGCATGACCGTGCCCGGCGCGATGCCGAGCGAATGGCTGAACCTCGCCCACGCCAGGCGACTCGCGATGAGCCCGAGCGGGAGGCCGATCAGGATCGCCGATGCGGTGAGCACGAGCGCCTGCCATCGCAAGATGGCGACAAGGTTGCGCGACGACGACCCGATCGCGCGCAACACCGCGAGATCCGCCTCGCGTCGTCGCATCGTGCTCATGAGCACGTGCGTGAGCGTCGCGACCATGAGGAGTACGAGAACCACGCCAACGGTCGGCGGGAGACCGCGTGCGCTGCGGTAGCCGTCGATCTCGGCGGGTCGGATCGAGGGAGACGTGTCGGTGAGCACGCAGGTCGGATCGGGGCAGCCCTGTTCGGCGAGGAAGGCGCGGAGCTTCTGCTCGCTTCTGGTCGCGGTACCGGGTGCAAAGCGGAAGGCCATGTAGTTGTAATGACCGGTCGGCTCCAACTCCCGGCGGAATTTGAACAGGTCGGTGGTTCCGAGCGCGCCCTTCCCGAGGCCGGTGAGCGCGTATCGCTCGTTGCCGAATGCCGGGAAGGTGGTGCGGCCGACGACCTCGAGTCGCACGCGCTCGTCGTCGACGGTGCCGGTGATCGTGGATCCGATGCGCGTGTGCAGCGTGCGCATCGTTTGGGCGCCGAGGACGACTTCATGGGCGTTTCGCGGCAGGCGGCCGTCGTCGATGACCGGCGCGACCGACCCGCGCAGCGGATGCACCCCGATCGCGGGGATCGTGTGGCGCCCGACCGTCAGCTTGCCGACGTTGAGGCCGCCCGCCCGCTCGACGTTGTCGAAGTGCGCGAGCGGCTCTTCGAACTTCCCGGGAATTCCGCCGAAGTTGCTCCCGAGCGCGGCGTCCCAGTTCCATCCGTAGAGGCGTGGGGTCTCGGTCCACCGTTGGAGGTTCGCACCGAACGCGTACGTCGTCGTGACGGCGACGATCACGAGGGTGAGACTCGCCAGGACGCTGCGTACCGGGGTGGCGGTTGTGCCGCGACCCGGCTGCAACGCGAGTCGGGTCCCGATGGTCGCCGACGGGCCGAGCCCCGACCGGGCGACGAGGTCGGAGAGGCGCGAGCGCCGGGGTCTGGTTTCGCTCGCCGCGTTCCCGGGGAGCTCGCGCGTGGAGGCGACCCGCAGGACCGCCGGGAGCGCGGCAAGCACCGTGCCGACGAAGATCGCCCCGATCGCGAGCGCGCTGAGCGCGACATTCAGCGCGAAGCCGGAGTGTGGTTCGGTCGCGCGCGCGGCACCGATGGGCGTAAGGGGCGAGAGCATCCACCCGATCGCGGCGGCGAGAACGGCGGCGACGAGCGCAACCGCGGCGAGGGTTGTGATCTCGGCCGTCAATCGCTGCGGTCGCGTCGCGCCAATCGCGCGGAGTTGCGCGTGGTCATTGGCGCGCGCGGAGAACGAGCGCCCTAGCGACTGCGCGGCCAGCAGGATGCCGACGAGTGCGGCCAGCGCCGCGAGTATCCACAGACCCTTCACCAGTGGGCCATTGGCGCGGTTCACCTCGGCGAGCCCCTCGGCGGTGGGCGCGATCGACAGGCCGACGTCGGGAGCGGCGCGGTTGATCCGCGCGACCGCTCGGCGGAGCGCGGTGAGATCGGCGCGCCCGTGCCGGAGCCGAACGTTTTCGCCGAGATAGAACACCGAATCGGGGAATCGCTGCGCGAATGCCGGTGTGAGGAAGATTCGCGGTTCCCGCTCGGTCGCCCGGAGCAGGAGCTCGTCGGGCCGTTCTCCAATTCCGACGACGCGCATCGACAGGCGCGTTCCCTTGTGAGCCGATGGCTGTCCGTTCTGGTCGAACTCGTCGGGGTCGAACTCGCGCAGGTCGGTCACTCGGGATCCCACGTGCCAACCGGCGAGCTTGGCGATGTTGGCGGTGACCACGATCTCGTCGGCGCGGTCCAGCCGGGCCGGCCGTCCCGCGGAAAGCCTGAGCCTCGAGATGGTGCGCCCGACATCGGTGTCGTAGGCGACGTTGCCGAATGCCGAGTCACTCGAGACACGGTCGTCGACCTTGTCGCCGTTCATCAAGACGACGTTCGCGCCGCCTACGCGGCCGTGGGTGACGACCATCGGCAGGCGGTCGACTGCGTCCAGCAGCTTCATGCCCTTGGCGCGTTGGCCTGCCAGCTTCGACGGGTCGTACGTGAAGGTGTCGGCACTGACCACCGCGTCCGATGTGCGCGCGTCGGCGAGAGCGCGGGTAAACGCGGTGTCGGTACGGCGGGCTGCTTGCGCCGCGGTCAGCGCGGCGCCGCCGGCCAGAGCGAGCAGCAGGATCGACGCCACCCACCGGCGAGCCAGCCGGAGGTCGACTCGGGCGAGAAAGCGCGCGAATGTCACTGTCGCTTCACACGACGAGTGTCACCCGAGGTGCGTTATCGCCGCAATCGGGGCAACACGCCGCGTCTCGGGGTGCAGCCACCCCACGCGGCCAATCCGAGCACCAGGGCGGCGATGCCGACCGCCAGCAAACCGCCGGTGTCGTGGCCCGTGTGCGCGAGCGCGGGGTCGGCCCCGGATGACGCGGGTGTCCCCGCCGCGATCGAGTCCGGTGTCGACCCAGGGGCGGACGCAGTCGTCGCGGAGTGTGCCGTTGTCGACGACGCGGCAGTTGTCGCGGTGGTTGCGGTCGTCGATGGCGGCGCGGCGGTGACGACGATCACACCGTGCATCGCCGCGTAGCCGTGGATCGCGCAGAAGTAGGTGTACGTACCGGCGCCGTGGAACGTGTGGGAGAAGGTCGAGCCGTCGGGGATGATGCTCGACCCGAACGACGGACCGGTTCCCGTCCCGCCGCTCGCGCCGTCGCAGCCGGCGGGATCGCAGCGGCCGACGAAATGGTCCGTGCCCGACGAGTTCGTCCAGGTGACCGTGTCGCCGTCGGTGATCGTGAGGGTCGACGGGGTGAAGCAGAACGTGGGGCCGCCGCAACTCGCCGAGATCGTCACCGCGGGATCGGCGGCCGCGCCGGCGGCTGTGACCGGTACCAGCGCGATCGCGAACCCCGCCAGTCCAATCGCAGCCCCCGCGAGCCCCCTACGCATGCACCCCTATACGGGGCGGGAGCGCGATGCGTTCAACCGGTGCCGGCGACCGGGCTCGGAGCGGGTCAGGCCGCGGTGGTGGGCATGGCCTGCGCGCACACGATCTGGCGCAGCTCCTCGACCGCGCGGCACAGCGTGTCGACCTTGGCCGAAAGCGTGTCGAGTGAATCCGTGGCCGGCGGCGACGACTTCGACTTGGACGCGGCGACGAGCTGTTCGTAACAGCTCCGCAGCAGACGCGCGGTGTCGCGCTCCTCGGCGATGTAGCGACCGAGCAGCTCGCCCGTACGGATGTCGATGGAGTGATCCTTGAACAAACCGTCGAAGATGTCGGGCTTGTCGCCGGTGTCGAGCTTGTTGAGCTTGAGTGCCTTCATCTTCTCGAGATCCGAGCAGTCCGACTTCACGATCTCCATCGCCTTGGTAAGACCGGAGTCGTCCTTGCAGCGCTCTTCGTAGCCGAGCTCGTTGATTCGCTTCGCAAAGCTCATGCCGTGCTCGCCTTCGCGAGCGGCGACCGTCAACAACACCTTGCGCACGTCTTCGCTCGGGGTGGCATCGGCCCACACGTGGAGATACTCGTGCGCCTGTGCTTCGGCGACCGCGATCGCGTTGAGCAGTCCCAGATAACTCGGCTTGGTCCCCATGGTCGCTCCCTTTGCTCCGATGATCGCTCTTCGAGAGGGTAACCCGGGACACGGCGCGGGCACCCGCCCGCCGGCATTCGGCGTCCGCGATGATTGGCACCGTGACCGACCGGACCGGGAGCCTGCTGCCCTGGGATCCCATCGAGATGGCAGCCGAGGCGCGGCGCCGTCTCACCGACGAAGCCGCCACCTACTACGAGACGACGGCGGTGTTCCCGCCGACGCACGACAACGAGAGGGCGTGGGGCGAATGGCGGTTCGTCCCGCGCGTCGGCCGTGATGTCGCGTCGCTCTCTACCGCAGTCGACCTGTTCGGTGTTTCGCAACGCGCGCCCGTCCTGCTGGCGCCGTGCGCGTTTGCGGGTTACGGGCATCCCGAAGGCGAGCTCGCGGTGGCGCGCGCGGCTGCCCGGACCGGCACCACGTATGTCGTGTCGTCGTCGAGCACCCACCCGCCGTCCGACGTGGCGCGTTCGGCGCCGGGAACATGCTGGTTCCAGATGTATGTCCCCCGCGACGAGGAGCGCCTGGCATCGACGTTGTCGGGTGCCGCGCACGCGGGCTTCGGCGCGATCGTCGTGACGATCGACGCGCCCGTTGCGTCGATCCGGGTTCACGGTTACATGCCCGATCGCGGTGCGGTCGACCCCTTGCTCCGCGCCCGGTCCGGCGCGTCGCCGCTCAATCCGTCGGTCACCTGGTCGACGATCGCCCGTATCGCCGGGTCGACCTCGATGCCGGTGCTGGTCAAGGGCGTGCTACGCGCCGACGACGCGCGTGCGGCAATCGATCACGGCGCGCACGGCGTGATCGTGTCGAATCACGGCGGTCGCCCACTCGACGGCGTCGTCGCGACCGCGTCGGTGCTCGAAGAGATCGCGGCTGCGACGCGCCCGGCCCCGGTACTTGTCGACGGCGGGATCCGGAGCGGGCGGGACGTGCTGCGCGCGCTTTGCCTGGGCGCGGACGCAGTCTTGATCGGGCGCCCGTACTTGTGGGCGCTCGCGATCGCGGGAGAAGAAGGCGTGACCGAGCTCTTGACGCGTTTCCAGCTCGAGCTGGAGAACGCGCTCGCGCTCACCGGGTGTCGAACGCCGGCCGAGGCGGATCGTTCGCTGCTCGTCTACGGGAAGAGCGCGTAGATCCTGCCCGTGCGCGACGCGGCGTAGAGCCCGCCTCCGAGCCCTTCGCCGAACGTCGTGGTCTGCGGCACCTTCAACGCGAGATCCTTCGACTGGGTGACGTGCCCGCCCTGCTGGACGACCGCGCGCAGCTCGCCGGTGCAGGTGTCGCTGAACACGTACGCGCCGTAGAAGTTCGGAATCGTCGAACCGCGGTACACGTAGCCGCCGATGATGGCGCAGTCTCCGGTGTTGTGGGAGCGCACGAGGAGCGGGTCGCGCGCACCGGGAGGCCTGGCGCCGCGGTTGAACGGCTGGAATCCCTCGCGGAGGTTCCAGCCCCAGTTGATGCCCGACTGACCCGCGGCCGCGTAGTCGATCTCTTCGAACGCGTCCTGCCCCACGTCGCCGATCCAGGTGTCGCGGTTCAGTCTGTCGAGCGAGAACCGCCACGGGTTGCGCAAGCCCCACATGTAGATCTCCGGGCGCACGCCGGCGCGATTCACGAACGGGTTGGTCGGAGGAATGGTGTACGGCTTGCCCGCGCCCGGTTGGGGGTCGATGCGCAGGACCTTTCCGAGGAGCACTTTGAGGTTCTGCCCGCTGTGCAACGTGTCGCCGGCGCCGCCTCCGTCGCCGACACTGATGTAGAGAAGGTTGTCGGCGCCGATCACGAGGTCGCCGCCGTTGTGGTTGGCGAACGCGCGATGCGGGATCAGGAGGAGCCGCCGCCGCGTCGCGAGATTCGCGACGTTGCCGTTCATCGTGTACTCCACGACATTGATGTCTCCGGTGGCGTCGGTGTAGTCGACGTACATCTTCGTGCCGTTCCGGGAAAACGCGAGGCCCAGCAGGCCGCGCTCGTTGCCCGACCCGACCGGAATGTTCAGCGCGGTGCTGACGATGTGACCCTGGGAGACGATCCGGACGTGACCGGCCTGTTCGGCGACGTACATGCGAGCGCCGTCGCCGACGCGCCAGGCGAGCGCCACCGGATTGGTGAGTCCGGTGGCGACTTGTACGAGCCGCGGGTGCGCGAGCGGAAGGTTGGCCGGTGACGTCGCCGCGGTGGCCGAGCCCGGGATGGCGACGGCGAGCCCGAAAACGCCGAGCCCTATGACGGCGGGAACGCATCCGATCCATCGCTTGCGCATCACTCCAGCCTACAAGTGGCCGAAGCGGACCGATCCCGGCGGGGCTTACGTCGGGGCGAGCGCGTAGAGCGTGCCGTCCAGTGACGCGGCGTAGATCGCGCCCGCGACTCCTTCGCCGAATGTCGTGAGCTGCGGCACGTTCAACATGAGATTCTTGGACTGGGTGACCTTTCCACCCTGCTGCACCACCGCGCGCAGCGCGCCGCTGCAGGTGTCGCCGAACACGTATGCGCCGTTGAAGTTCGGAATCGTCGAACCGCGGTACACGTAGCCGCCGATGATGGCGCAGTCTCCGTTGGCGTGTGATCGCACCAGGAGCGGGTCGCGCGCGCCCGGCGGTTTGACA
Source organism: Acidimicrobiia bacterium (assembly GCA_038320885.1). GTDB lineage: Bacteria > Actinomycetota > Acidimicrobiia > IMCC26256 > PALSA-610 > JBBQER01. The sequence goes on along the minus strand of JBBQER010000045.1, from coordinate 11,240 downwards.
CCACCCTTGTACGGCTGGAATCCCTCACGGAGGTTCCAGCCCCAGTTGATTCCGGACTGCCCGGCGGGCACGTAGTCGATCTCCTCCCAGTCGTCCTGGCCCACGTCGCCGATCCACATGTCGCCGTTGAGCCGGTCGAGTGAGAACCGCCAGGGATTGCGCAAGCCCCACATGTAGATCTCGGGCCGGACGCCCGCAGTGTTCACGAACGGGTTGCTCGGAGGAATGGTGTACGCCGTGCCGGCGCCGGGCCGAGGATCGATACGCAGGATCTTGCCGAGGAGCACTTTGAGGTTCTGCGCGTTGTGCGCCGGGTCGCCACCGCCGCCGCCGTCGCCCACGCTGATGTAGAGCAGATCGTCGGCGCCGACGACGAGGTTGCCGCCGTTGTGGTTGGCTGCGGTCTGATGCGGGATCACGCGGAGCCGGCGGCGGGTCGCGACGTTCGCGACGTTGCCGTTCATCGTGTACTCCTCGATGCGGATGTCCCCGTCGGGCTCCGTGTAGTCGACGTACATCTTCGTGCCGTCCCGGGAGAACGCGAGGCCCAGCAGACCGCGTTCGCCACCTGACGCGACCGCGACGGTCAGCGCGGTGCCCACGACGTGACCCTGGGTGGCGATCCGGACGTGACCGGTCTGTTCGGCGACGTACACGCGGCTGCCGTCGCCGGCGCGCCATGCCAGCGCGATCGGGCTTTTCAGCCCCGAAGCGATTCGTACGAGTTTGACGTGCGCCTGTGAGAGGTCGGCCTGTGACAGGTCGGCCCGGGAGAGGTCGGCCGGTGCGGACGCCGCGCCGGCAAGGGGGCTCGAGACGGCGCCGAAGAGACACGCGGCGACGAGACACGCGGCGACGAGAACGCATCCGATCCATCGTCCGCGCATGCTTCGAGCCTACAAGTGTCCGCGAAGCCGTCACAAAGGCGGCACCGCGGACAGACTGCCGAGGTGCGAGGAGCGACGAGTGGCAGCGAGTGCGACCAGTGAGGTTGCTCAAGGAGTCGCCTGCGTTCCGCCGCCTGTGGCTCTCGCGGTTCGTCTCGTTCGTCGGCGATTCGCTCGCGCTGGTCGCGCTGATCCTCTACGTCGCCCAGCACACGAACGAGGGCTTCGCGGTCGCGGGGTTGCTCCTGGCCGGTGACTTCGCGCCGACGTTGTTGGCGCCGTGGACCGGTGCCCTCGCCGATCGCGTCGACATGCGGCGGTTGATGATCACGTGCGAGCTGCTCCAGGCGGTTGCGGTGGTCGCGATGGCCGCGTCATTGGATTGGCTCCCCGTCGTGTTCGGGTTGGTGGTGGCGCGATCGATTCTGGCCGCGACCGTCGGGCCCGCGGCGCGAAGTGGTGTGTCGCGCGTCGTCGCCGACGAGGATCTGGAAGCTGCGAACGCGGTGTTGGGCTTCGGGACCTTCGGCTTCGAAGCCGTCGGCGCCGCGCTCGCCGCTGCGCTCGTTCCTCTCGTCGGGACGCGCGGAGCGTTGCTCGTCGACGCGGGCACATTTGTCGTGTCGGCGATCGTGCTCGTCGGTCTTCCCGCGCTCCCACCAATTGGTGACGCGCTCGATGCGACGGGAGTCACGTCGTGGCACCGCGACGCGCTCGACGGCGTGCGAGACCTCTTCGCGGATCCGCTCGTGCGGACGGTCGTCATCGGCTTCGGCCTCTTCGTGGTGTTCATCGGCATGGACGACGTCGCGCTCGCGTTCCTCGGTCGCAACGTGCTCCACTCGGGATCGACCGGAACCGCATTGCTGTACGCGGGATCCGGCGTCGGGTTGTTCATCGGGTTCCTCGTGGCTACGAAGCTTCACGCGTGGGCGCCGCTGACCTTCTTCGCCGGTGGTCTCGCCCTGACCGCGTTCGGCAATCTCTTCACGGGTCTCGCGTGGGCAACCTACGCCGCGTGCGCGATGCAGGTGTTGCGCGGGCTCGGCGCGAGCTCGGTCGACGTCGGCGTCTCGACCCTCTTGCAGCGGAGGGTGCCGGCCGAACGGCTGGGGCGGACGTTCGCAAACCTCTTCGGCGTGATCGGTCTGGCCGCCGGAGTGTCGTACGTCGCGGGCGGACTCCTCCTGCACGTCGCATCGCCGCGTGTCGTGTTGGTGATCGCCGGCCTGGGCGGACTCGCGGCCGCGGCTTGGACCGCGGCAGTTGCGCGCGGGCGCTGAGCGCGCTCCAATCGAGGCATGCCGAACGAACCCACGCAGACCAAAGGCCGCCTGGCTATGTCGCCGGTCACGGGCACGATCGGAGCGGAGCTCGGCGGTGTCGACCTCTCGCAGGACCTCGACGCGGAGACCGTGGCCGACATCCGGCGGGCATTGCTCGAGAACAAGGTGGTGTTCTTCCGGGATCAGACGCTCGACTACGAGAGGCAAGTCGCGTTCGCACGTCGCTTCGGCGTGCTCACGCTCGGCCACCCGACGATCCAGTCGCCGCCCGACCGGCCCTTCCTCGAGGAGGTCGACTCCGCCAAGGGCGCGCCCGCGGCCGACTGGCACACCGATGTGACCTTCCTCGACCAGCCCGTCTCGTTCACGTTCCTGCGCGGGGTCGTGATCCCCGAGGTGGGCGGCGACACGGTCTGGGCCAACACCGTGAACGCCTACGAGTCGCTCTCACCGGAGCTGCGCGACCTGGCCGACACGCTCCGCATCGTGCACACCAACGTGCATCCCGACACGCGCATCGACGGCGGTCGGGCCGAGTCGCACCCGGAATGGGCCGAGAGCGCCCGGCAATTCGCGTCGACGATCTACCGGGCCGAGCACCCCGCGGTGCGCGTGCATCCCGAAACCGGTAAGCGCGCACTGCTCCTCGGCGGGTTCGCACTCCGGGTCGTCGGGTACCCGAACGAGCTGTCGCGATCAGTTATCCGCACGCTCCAGGAAGCAGTCACGCGTCCCGAGAACACGGTGCGCTGGCATTGGCGGGCCGGCGACCTCGCGATCTGGGACAACCGCTCCACTCAGCACTGCGCGATCGTCGACTACGGCAACGCGCATCGCCGCTGCGAGCGGGTCACGGTGGCGGGGGAGATCCCGGTCGGCGTCGACGGACGGCCCGGCGTTTCCCTGCGCGGCGACGCGTCGACTTTCTACGCGGGAGCGGCCTGATCTTCGTCGCGGATCGCTTCGCACTGCGTCGACAGCCCCCGATCGAGGTCGATTCGAGCACGTTGCACGCGACGAGCGAGAGCTCGGCCCGGAGATTGTCGACGAAGACGAATCGCGGCTGCAGGCGCTTCGGAGCGAGCGACGCGAAGAGCTCGTACCCGGAGGTCGCGAGCATGAGCTCGGCGACTGAGATGTCTCGCGGATCGCGCGTGAACTCGTAGCCGCCGTGGTAGCCGCGTCTTGCCGAGAGGATGCTGGCGTCGCGGAGCTCGCCGAGAATCTTCGCAGGGCGCCCTTGCTGCGCTGTCACGTTGCGGGTGTACCCCCGTCGCTCCAATATTCCACCTTTTCGATCTTTATAGTTTAGTAAGGCGGATGCGGGCGACTGTCGCCGACGCGGGCGCTGGAAACCGCCACCGAGGCGCCTACCTGCGGTGACGCGCGACTGGACTTCACATTTGGGACGAATCTGCCGATACGTGGGGCATGGTTCCCGTGCTGGTGCTGGCGGCTATCGCCCTCGCGCTCATCAAGTCGCTGATGGCGGTCGTCGCGCGCGACGAGGCCGCGTCGCTCCCGCCCTGGAGTCCCGACTACGCGTCGACGGATCCCACGCTGGAGCTTCGAGCAACTGCGAACGACGATGCCGTCGGCTTCTTGCTTCCCGCCGCGCCCACCGACGTCGAGTCAGAGCCGACCGTCGTCAACGAGCAGATGCAAGAGCCGCGGTCAGGGCGCTCGACGCGTTCGTGACCCACGAACGATCGCGCTCGCGGTCCGCCCTACCCAGCGCGTCGTCGGAAACGTCGTAGATCTCCTGCGCGTTGGTGCTGAGGATGCGGTTCTTGTCGGCGTCCGTGAGCGGTGGGTATCCGAACTGCTCCTGCATGCGCGCCGGTATTCGGAACGCGCGGAACGCGTCGATCAGCGGTTGCGGTGATCCGTACCACGTCGAGTCGGTTCCCCACACGATGCGTTCGGGGCCCAGCGCGACGAGCAACTTGCCGAGCACGTGCGCCGCTTCGACGGGCCGGCGCAACATGAGAAACCAAGTGCTGCCGAGCTCGGCGTAGACATTCCCAATCGATCCGGCCGCACGCGATCCGGCCCCACGCGATCCGGCGTCGCGCCCGATGCCGGCGAGCTCGACGCTCTTGATCAAGCGATCGACACCGCGGTTCGCGTTCGTCGCGTCGTACGGACCTTCCGCGTCGGCGGGATCGCGTTCGTAGCCGGAGTGGTACACCACGAACGTGATATCCGGGAACGCAGCGGCCGCCGGTCCGATGTCGCGCGGCGACGCCGCGGCGGCAGATTGCTCGGGGATCGGTCCGCCGAGGCCCTTGTGGGTCGCGACGACGCGCGGCCCGAGCGCATTGACCCGATCGAGGAACGGCAGGCCGATCTCGTCGTCGTCGAGGAACCACCCACCGGTCGGCGAAGCCGCGGTCGCCGGTCCGTACAGCGTGTAGCACTTCCACCCCGACGGCCGGAGCTGTTCGCTCCATTCGCTCATCGCGTCGAGCTCGTGCGGGCCGAGGTTGGGATGCACGATCGTGTGGGTGAGCACGCGGCCGGTGCCCGCGTACCGGTCGACCACGTCTCGCGCAGCCGCGATCTGCGCGTTCGTCAACACGTTCGACGTCGCGGGTCCGGGAGTCGACGTCAGCAACGCGATCGCCGTCTCCGATGCACCGAACACGAGCGCGGCCCAGGCGGCGCCGTCGATGACGCGCGGATCGACCTCGCCCGGCCAGCGGTCGGGGTCGGCCATCTTCAGGAAGCCCGCGAGCGCGGCCGCGCCCGGACCGATCCAGCGCGCCGGGTCGACGAGATGGGTCTGCACGTCGATGACGGGCGCGTCGCCGCCGAATGCCCCGTCGGCGGCCTCGACCTCGTAGACCGCGCGTTCGGGCACGTCGTAGAAGCCGCCCCCGTTCGCGTCGTCGATCGCCCGCAGGGTTGCGGCCGTACCCCGGCGATCCGCGGCATACGCCGGCGGGCTCAGCCCGAGAGGGCCGGCCGCGGCGCCGATCGCCGCGTTCACCCGCGTTGCGGTGACATGATCCTCGGGGCGCGCCGGGAGCGGGTCGTACTCGTCGCTGGACAGGGCCCGCAGCAGCGGCGGGACGACGGATTCCATGCGCCGTCGACCGTACGCCCCGGGCAGGGGTGCCGGCACCCGCTCGGAGATTCGGGCCAGCACCCTCGATACCGGCACCCCGCCCGCGTAGCGTCCGGATGAGAATCGAGTGGGGGAAATGCCAGTGGGGAATGGAGGCGCCATGCGCATGGAGTCGTCGGTGACGTCGCTCTCGTGGATCCCGTCGGAGGCGGTGGCGGGGGTCAACAAGGGAATGTTCGAGATGGGGGTCGCCCACTACGACGATCCACCGCCCGATGTGATCGAGGATCTCGACGCGTTGCGCGAGTCCGATCGCTTCCGGTTCGCGAACCGGCTCGAGGCGTGGGTCGACGTAGAGGGCGGCAAGATCGTGAACGCGGGCTATGCCGGCGGCGGTGTGATGGGATCGACCACCGTGCGGCTCGGCGGCAAGGGCGTGACGTTCGCGGCGGTGGAGCTGCCCGAGCTGCGCGACGACCCGGTGATCACCGACGACCGCGCGACCTTCGTGCAGACCTACGGCGGTCGCACCGCGTTGCCCGCGCCGCGCCATGTGCCGCGCCCCCCGTTCGTGCAATTCCGCGCGCCCCTCGTGTGGACGACGCTCGCGCTCACGATCAATGCCGACGGCTCGAGCAGCTTCGAGCTCACGGGTGCGAGCGTGTTCCCACGGCACTGGGTGTACGACGAGTCGGGCAAGCTCGCGGCCAAGGTCGGCCTCGCCGACTTCAAGCAGTGGTACCGCAAGTCGTTCGGCCGCAACACGCCGTGGGGATCGACCAACAGCACCGCGCTGGTAACGGCAGTCGAGACCGCGCTCGAACGCGAGCTCGCGTCACTCATCATGCGCGGCGGCGACAAGCCCGCCATCCGGAAGCTCAAGGAAGGTGCCTTGCTCACCGAGCAGGGACAGCCCGGGGGCGAGGTGTTCCTGGTGCTCGACGGCGTGCTCGCGTCGGAGGTCGACGGAGAGCCCCTGGCCGAATACGGGCCCGGCGCCATTCTCGGCGAACGGGCGGTGCTCGAGGGCGGCCTCCGCACGTCGACCTTGCGCGCCGTGACCAAGTGTCGCGTTGCCGCCGCGCAGGGCGATCAACTCGACCGCAAGGTGTTGGAGGAGATCAGCCAAGGACACCGCCACGAGCACAGCGTGTGAGGCTGCTGTTCTGCGGCGTCCGCGGTTCCACCTCGGCGCCCGGAATTGATTTCGTTCGCGTCGGCGGTCATACGTCGTGCGTCGCACTCGCGCACGACGGCCAACCGTGGTCGTTGTTGCTCGACGCGGGCACGGGGATCCGCCGCGTCACGAACGAGCTCGGCGGGAAGGCGTTCGTCGGCTCGCTCCTGCTGACACACCTGCACTGGGATCATGTCGAAGGCCTGCCGTTCTTCGCGGCGGCAGATCGTGACGACGCGCGCGTGCGCCTGCTGATGCCCGACCAGGACGGCGCCAACGTCACCGACGTGCTCGCACGAGCAATGAGCCCGCCGCACGTTCCGATCGGTCCCGAAGGCCTGCGCGGCGCGTGGACGTTCGAGGGAATGGCGCCCGGCCGTCATCGCGTCGAGGGCTTCGAGGTCGAGGCGTTCGACGTGCCGCACAAAGGCGGCCGGACGTACGGGTTCCGGGTCGACGACGTCGACGCCGCCGGAAGCGTGATCGCGTCGATCGCCTACCTTCCCGATCACCATCCGGAAGCGGCGACGAACGCGGAGATCGCGAGCGTGTGCGCCGGCGTCGACCTGCTGATCCACGACGCGCAGTTCGTGGCCGGGGAGCAGGCCGTCGCCGACCTGTTCGGTCACGCGACCATCGACGATGCCATCGTGCTGGCGAAGCAGTCAGCTGCCCGTTGCCTCGCGCTGTTCCACCACGGGCCTGCACGCACCGACGACGAGGTCGAAGCCATCGGGCGGGCCGCGTCGGGAGAAGGTGTCGAGGTCGTCGTCGCCCGCGAGGAGGCAGTCATCGAGCTGGGTGGGGGATCGCCGTAGTCTCGGAGGCGAATGCCGATCCGGGTGGTCATCGCCGAAGACAGCTATCTCCTGCGCGAGGGGGTCGTCCGCCTCCTCGAGGCGCAGGAGGAACTCGAGGTCGTCGGCGCGTGCGGAGACTTCGACGAGCTCCTGGCCACCGTCGACTCCGAGCTCCCCGACGTGGTGCTCACCGACATCCGCATGCCGCCCACGGGCACCGACGAAGGTGTGCGCGCCGCGAACGTCTTGCGTGAGAAGCATCCCGATATCGGTGTCGTGATGCTGAGCCAGTACGCCGAGCCGGCCTATGCGCTGGCACTCCTCGAGCACGGATCCGCGGGCCGGGCCTACCTCCTCAAGGAGCGCGTCTCCGACGTCGACCAGCTCCTGCGCGCGATCCGGGAGGTCGCGGCCGGCGGCTCGGTGATCGACCCCCGGATCGTGGAGGGGCTCGTCGAGGCGCGCTCCCGCCGCCGCGATTCGCCGCTCGAGCACCTGACTCCTCGTGAGCGTGAAGTGCTCGCCGAGATGGCGCAGGGCCGCAACAACGCGGGAATAGCGGGCGCGCTGGGCTTGTCGGAACGAGCCGTGGAAAAGCACATCAACTCGCTGTTCTCCAAGCTCGCGCTCTCGGAGGAGACCGACGGGCACCGCCGGGTGAAGGCGGTGCTGGTCTATCTCTCCGCCCACGACTCGTGACCGTGCGGAGCGCGCGGCCAAGGGGGCTGGCCTCACCAACGGCGCGGGTGAGGGCAACCTTGGATCCGGCGCCGGACCGGCCGAGAATGTGGCCATGAGCTCGGGCGCCGTGGGAGTCCTGATCGTCGATGACCAGGCACCCTTCCGCCGGGCCGCGAAGATGGTGATGGCCGCCACCCCCGGGTTCGACGTGATCGGCGAAGCCGAGTCGGGCGAGGAAGCGGTTGAGCTCTTCGACACGCTCGCGCCCGGGCTGGTGTTGATGGACATCAACCTGCCCGGCATCAACGGCATCGAGGCGACCCGTCGCATCACCGGCGCCCACCCCGACGCGACCGTGCTGCTGCTCTCCACGTACCAGGCCGCCGACCTCCCGAGCGGCGCCGACTCCTGCGGCGCCGCCGGCTACGTCAACAAGGAAGAGTTCGGCCCCGCCGTCGTCCTCGACCTTTGGGCCAACCGCACCCAAGACGGCGACGGCACCTAACCAAAGCACCCGCGCCCGAGATACCCGAGCCCCACGACACGTTTTCTCATCAAACGCGAATCGGTCACGCTTAACGGCACTTTTTCTCATCAAAGTCGTGGTCGACGACGTGATTGAGTCCGGTAGCGTCTGACCACTCCCTCGCCGCTTCCCTCCGTATTCGCATCACTCGGAGGGATCGTGTGAGAAACGTTCAGGCGATGACAGCGTTGGCCGACGTGGCGGCCCGCCAACTCGGGCTCTTTACTCGTCGAGATGCCGCCGACGCGGGCGTCAGTCCCAGTCAACTCCGCCGCCTTGTCGAGCGCGGAGTCGTCGAACGGATCGCGCCGGCTGTATTCCGGTTCTCGGCATCGACCCGGTCGTGGCACCAGCGAGTCATGGCCGCCGTTCTCGACGGTGGCTCGGAGTGCGTGGCGTCGCATCGCGCCGCGGCCGCTCTGCATTCATTCGACGGGTTTCGCGCGGATGTGATCGAGGTTCTCCTGCCGATGACTGTGTTTCACCGTCGGAAGGAAGTGATCGTGCACCACACGCGGACGCTCCCCGAGATGGATCGCGTCAGAGTGGGAGGGATATCGGCAACGTCCAAGGAGCGCACGTTGATCGACCTTCGAGCCGTGGCTCCGGCCGACCGCGTCGAAGAGGCGTTCGACGGCGCCGAACGCGACCGAGTCGTTCGGCGGGCGAGGGTCGAGGCGCGCTACGCCGCGCTGCGAGCTCCGGGACGAAATGGGATCGGCGCAATGACCCAGGTGCTCGATGGTCGGCTGGCGCGGGATCGCGTTCCGCAATCGGTACTGGAGCGTCGGATGCTGCGCCTCCTCGAGCGCGCTCGCCTCCCGAGGCCCGAGGTAGGCCATCGTGTTCGGCTGTCGGGGTCGACGGTCTACGTCATCGACTTCGCGTATGTGCGCCACCATCTTGGAATCGAGGTCGATGGTCACGGGACGCACGCGACGCGCCGTGAGCGCGCGGCCGACAACGCACGCATGAATGCACTCGAGAACGCGGGTTGGAGCATTCGACGCTTCACCTACGAACAGGTCGCAGATGACCCGACGGCGGTAGCGGCGACCGTGCGCGCCGCGCTCGACGCCCGTCCCGGGGGCAATCTTTGATGTGAAAAAGTGCCGTTAAGCGTGAGGTATTCGCGTCTGATGAGAAAACGTGACGCGGGGGCGGGGAGTTTGCGCCGGAGTTACATGTCTCCCAAGGGAATGCGGCCGGCGATCTTGGTGCCTTTGCCGGGCGCGGAATCCACCGTCACGCTGCCGCCGAAGGCGCCGACGCGGTCGCTCATGTTCACGAAGCCGTGGCCGCGCTGGGCGCCGCTGTTGAGATCGAAGCCGGCACCGTCGTCGGCCACCTCGAACAGCAATGCGCCTTCGACCTCGCGCACGGTCACCACCGCGCTCGAGTCCTCGCCGGCGTGCTTGCCGGCGTTCTGTAGCGCCTCGAGACAGCAGAAGTAGACCGCGGCCTCGACCTGTTGGGGGTAGCGGCCGACGTTCTCGGCCTCGACGGTCGTCGCGAGCGCGGCGCGTCCGGCGGCGGCGCGCAGCGCGTCGGGAAGACCGCGGTCCATGAGCAGCGGCGGGTAGATGCCGTGCGCGAGATTGCGCAGCTCCTGCACCGCCTCCTGGAGGTCGAGCCCGATCTGGTCGAGCATCGTCTTGGCCTGCTCGGGATCGCTGTCGGAGATCTGGCGCGCCAGGCGCACGCCGACCGCGAGCGCGACGAGGTGCTGTTGCGCGCCGTCGTGCAGGTCGCGTTCGATGCGGCGGCGTTCGGTGTCGGTCGCCTCGACGATGCGCGCCCGCGAGGCGCGCAGCTCGTCGGCTTGACGACGGACCGCGTCGAGCGATTCCTGGAGCGCGGAGTCGAGCTTGACGTTGTGGAGCGCGAGACCGACCTGGCGGGCAAGCTCGGTGAGCGCGAGGTCGTCGGCCTCGTTGAACGGGAGCGCACCAACCGCTCGCCGCACGACGATGAGCCCGAGCAGCTCGCCCGAGTTCGTGACCGGCGCGGTGCGGAGCACGGGCTCGTCGAGCCCGACGAGCACCGCGGGCAACCACACCTGCGCCCAGCCCGGGCCGGAGACGCCCGCATGCGCGACCACCGTCTCCTCCTCCGGACCCAGCGGGATGACCGCCGGACCGCGGTCGGGCACCGAGACCGCACGCTCGAGCCGGCCCGCGCCCTTGGTCCAGACCTCGGCGATCTCGAGATTCATCGTCGCCTTGAGCGACTCCGCGAGCTGGAGGAGCAGCTCGTCGAGCGGGAGCGCGCGCGTCAACCGGCTGCCGAATGTCCGCAGCACCTCGTCGGGTGCGTGGCCCTCGCCGTAGACGCGTCGCGTCGCGAGCTCGGAGAGCCGTTCACGGGCCGGCACCCACAGGAGCGCGGCAATCGCGGCGGCGAGCATCGAGAGACCGAGCAGGGTCTTCTCGCTGCCGGTGGGTTGACGGCCGAGTCCGAGCACGATGACGAGATACGACGCGCCGACGAGGCCGACGAGGCCGCTGAGCGTGATGCTGTGCACGAGCAGACGGTCGATGCGCACTGCGAGTTGATCCGACGCGCTCATCGACATCGCGAACGGCACGAGCAACGTCGAGCCGATCGCGATCGCGGCGACCGGCTGCGGCCACTCGAGCAACGCGTTGAGCACCCACGCGCCAACCGAGATCGCGGCGGCGATCACGACGCCCCATGCAACCCATTGGAGCCGCGCCCGCGCCTGGGCAGTCCCCGCGTTGCGGCAGCGTCGCACGTAGCCGACCAAGCCGACGGCCCCCGCGATCCCTACCGCGATGACCAGCGCGCCGAGC
>JBBQER010000044.1:0-32221 GCA_038320885.1 Acidimicrobiia bacterium | reverse complement strand
CGACCGCGTCGGGCTCGAGCCCGGGCGCGTCGGCGTCCTCCGGTTCGCCCTCGACCTTGATCGGGTCCCACGACGCTCCCGATCCGTCTTCGGCGAGGATCGACAAGGCGCGGGTGCGGAGCACGATCTCGTCGCGGTGGTCGCGCAGCGGGAGCACCACGCCGTCCCGGGCCCGCGCCATCAGCGCGGACGTGACGCCTTCGAACGCGGGCGCCACACGCGCGAGCTCGTCGGTGAGCTCGTCGACGGTCGCGATGTCGATGTCGGCGCCGAGTCGGAGCGCGAGCTCGAGCGCGATGCGCCAGTCGGTCATCGCGCCGCCTTCCGCGGCCACCTTCTGGTTCACGCCCTGCACGCGGCCTTCCAGGTTCGTAATCGTGCCGCTCCGCTCGCCGGCGAGCGTCGGCGGCAGCACGACCTCGGCGCCACGCGACGTTCCGGTGAGGAATCCGCCGATCGCGATCATGCTCTTCACGCCGGCGATCGCGCGCGTCGCCAGATCCGCGTCGGGGAAGTCGGCAGCCGGATCCGAGCCGAGGATGATGAGCACCTCGATCTTGCCCGCGGCCGCGGCTTCGAGGATCCCGTGCGCGTCGAGTCCCTTGGTCGCCGGGAGACCCTCGCCCCACGCTTCGGTGAACCAGTCGCGGCCCGCGTCGAGCGTGACCCGGCCGGGCAGGAAGCCGGGGGCCAGGCCCGCGTCGAGCGCGCCGTGCACGTTGCCCCGGCGCAATGCCGAGAGGAAGCGCACGTCGGGGACCTCACGCAATGCCTTGGCCGCGCGCATTGCCACCGCGGGCGACTCTGCCATCGACGGCCGGCCCAGCACGACGATGACCGGACCGGGTCGATTTCCGCGCGCGTTCTTGATCTTCTCCATCGCGTCGGTGCCGAGCTCTTCGCCCGGCAGCGTGCGCGACACCACGGTCGCGTAATCCGACAACCCGTGCGCGACCGCCGCGAGGTCGACGAGCGGGACCCCGAGCTCCACCGCGGCGCGGCGCACGCGCAGATGGAGCACCGGAAGCTCCTCTTCGAGATCCGGGCCGAGCAGCACGATCGCCGCGGCGCGGTCGCAGTCGGCGATCTCGGCGCGCGGAACGCCGAGCACGAGTTCTGCGGGAAGCCCGTCGCCAATCTGGGCATCGACGTTGTCGGTACCGATCACGCTCTTCATCAAGCGGGCGAAGGCGTACGCGTCTTCGTTGGTGCCGCGCGCGCCGCCCAGCAGCGCAATCGAGTCGGGACCGTGCGCGTCGAGCGCGCCGCGGATCAACCCGGCCGCCGCGTCGAGCGCCTCCGGCCACGAAACCTCGCGCAACTCACGGTCGACCCGGCGGTGGGGCTCGATCACACGGTTCTCGGAGTGGATCCACTCGATTCCGTAGCGGCCCTTGTCGCAGAGCCAACCGTGGTTCACCGGTTCGGAGTCGACACCGAGCAGACGCACCAAACGGTTCGACGAAGACTGCATGGCCCCCCGGCATTGCACCGCGCACGCGTTGCACGATGTCTCGACCGTGTCGAGATCCCACGGCCGCGCCTTGAAGCGGTACTGGCGGGCGGTGAGCGCCCCGACCGGGCAGATCTGCACGGTGTTACCGGAGAAATACGAGTCGAAGGGTTGCTCGGCGAAGTTCAGCACCTGCATGTGGTCGCCGCGGTCGACGAAGTCGATCAGCGCGTCACCCGCGATCTCGTCCGCGAACCGGGTGCAGCGGCCGCACTGGATACAGCGCTCGCGGTCGAGCAACACGAGATCGCTGAGCTCGATCGGCTTCTCGAAGTGACGCTTCTCCTCGACGAAGCGCGATTCACCCGGTCCGAAGGCCAGCGTCTGGTCCTGCAACGGGCACTCGCCGCCCCGGTCGCACACGGGACAGTCGAGCGGGTGGTTGACGAGGAGGAACTCCAGCACGCCGTCTTGGATCTTCTTGACCGTCTCCGACTGCGTGTTGCAGACCATGCCGTCGGCGACGGGGGTGGTGCACGCGGGTGGGAAGCCGCGCACGCCGTCGACCTCGACGAGACACATGCGGCACATGCCGACCGGCTTCATGCGCTCGTGCCAGCAGAAGCGCGGGATGTACACGCCGTTCTCCTGCGCGGCCTTGATGAGCAGCTCGCCCTTCTTGGCCTCGAATGTCTTGCCGTCGACGGTGACCGAGACGGTGTCCTTCACGAGGTCCGGTTTCGGCTCGGTCGTCGTCACGCGGTCGCTCCTGCACTCGCGCCAAGACCATTCGAAGCGACGCGGGCCGCGATCTCGTCGCGGAAGTACTTGTCGAGGCTGGCGATCGGCGAGACCACGCTCGGTCCGAGCGGGCACAGCGTCGTCTGGGTGAACGGCGCGGTCGCGACGTTGGGCGAGATTCCCGCTCCGACGTCGATGAGGAGGTCGAGGTCGGAGGGAGAGCCCAATCCGTGCGACATGCGGTAGAGCACCTTTTCGATCCATCCGGTTCCCTCGCGGCACGGCGTGCACTTGCCGCACGACTCGTGCGCGTAGAACTTGGCGAGCCGCCACGCGACGAGGAGCGGATCGGTCGAGTCGTCGAACACCATCACCGCGCCCGAGCCCAGCGTGGTGCCGAGGTTCTGCTGGACGAAATCGATGTCGTAGATCGCGTCGAGGTGCTCGTCGGTGTCGACGAGCCATTGGAACGACGCGCCACCCGGCAGGAAGAACTTGAGCGCGTGCCCGTCACGAATGCCGCCGCCGAAGCCGTAGATCACGTCGCGGAACGTGCAGCCGAACTCGATCTCGTAGTTGCCGGGCTTCTTGACGTGTCCCGAGATGGCGACGACGCGGGTCCCGGTCGACTTGTTCACGCCGATCTCCGCGTACGCGGCGCCGCCCATCGAGACGATGTGCGGGACCGTCGAGAGCGTCTCGACGTTGTTGACCACGGTCGGCTTGGCGTACAGACCGGCGAGTGCCGGGAAGGGCGGCTTCAGGCGCGGCATGCCCCGCTCGCCTTCGAGCGACTCGAGCAGCGCCGTCTCCTCGCCGCAGATGTACGCGCCCGCGCCGCGGTGCACCACGATCTCGAGATCGAACCCCGACCCGAGGATGTCGGTGCCGAGGAATCCCTTCGCGCGCGCGTCGTCGAGCGCCTGCGTCAAGCGGTCGTAGCCGAGCGCGAACTCGCCGCGCAAGTAGATGAACGCCTGGTTGCACTGGATCGCGAAGGCCGAGATGACGATGCCTTCGATCAGCTGGTGCGGATCACGCTCCACCAGCATCCGATCCTTGAAGGTCGACGGCTCGCCCTCGTCGGCGTTCACCACGAGGTAGCGCGGGAAGAGATCCGCGGGCAGGAACGACCACTTCTGCCCCGTCGAGAAGTTCGCACCGCCCCGACCGCGCAGGCCCGACGCCTTCACCTGCTCCTGCACGTCGGCTGCGTCGCCCTCGGCAAGCGTCTCCCGCAACACGTCGTAGGCGCCGGTCGCGAGTGCACCGTCGATCGTCCACGAGTCGTCGGGACGATCGTGCAACCGCTTGGTGACGATGCGCCGCTCTTCGGAGATCGTCATGGCGAACCTGGTCCCGCAGTTCGGGGAGACGGCGATCCCGAGATCGTGCGCGCGGTGCGCTTCCCCGACTTGTAGTCCTCCACGAGCGACTCGGCCAGGTCGGGCGTGAGCTGCTCGTGGAACTCGTAGTTCACCTGCATCGACGGCGCCCCACCACACGCGGCCAGGCACTCGACCTCTTCGACGGTCACGTCTTCGTCGAGGGTGTAGCGCGCGTCGAGATGCTCGAGGATCTCGGGCCCGCCGGTGACGAGACACGTGACGTTCGTGCAGACCGACACGACCAACTTTCCACACGGCCGGCGCTTGAACATCGTGTAGAAGGAGCATGTCCCCTGCACCTCGGCCGTCGTCGCCCCGGTGAGCTCGGCGATCTCGCTCATCGCCTCCGGGGACAACCACGCGTGCTGATCCTGAGCCAGGTGCGCGAGCGGGAGGATCGCCGACTTCGAACGTGGATAGCGCGCCACGATCTCTTTGGCCCGCGTGCGATTCGCGTCGGTGAAGAAGGTCACCTGTCGACCTCGCCCATGATCGGGTCGACGCTCGAGACGATCGCGACCGCGTCGGCGACGAGTGCGCCGGTGCCCATCGGTTCGATCGACTGCAGGTTGTAGAACGACGGGCCGCGGATGTGCATGCGCACCGGCTTTCCCGATCCGTCGCTCACCATGTAGCAGCCGATCTCGCCGCGCGGCGACTCGATCGCCACGTACGTCTCCCCCGCCGGCACCTTGAACCCTTCGGTGAAGAGCTTGAAGTGGTGGATCAACGCCTCCATTGACTCGTCGATGCGCTCCCGCGGCGGCGGCGTGACCTTCTTGTCCTGCGTCCGGTAGTCGCCGGCGGGCATGCGCTCCACGCATTGGCGGACGATCTTCATCGACTCGTGGATCTCCGAGAGCCGCAGCCGGTAACGATCGAACACATCGCCGTTGACGCCGTACATGACGTCGAAGTCGACCTCGTCGTACGCGAGATACGGCTGCGCCTTGCGGAGGTCCCACGCGAAACCGGTCGAGCGCAGGATCGGCCCGGTGATGCTGCGCGCCAGGCACTCCTCGGTCGTGATGAGCCCGAGCCCGATCGTCCGCTCGCGCCAGATCGGGTTCTCCGAGAGGAGCTCGTCGTACTCCTCGATGCCGGTGGTGACGGTGTCGCACAGCGCGAGCGCACGCTCCTGCCAGCCGTCGGGCAGATCGGCGGCGACGCCTCCGGGGCGGATGTAGTTGTGGTTCATCCGCAGGCCAGTGATGAACTCGAGGTAGCGCAGCACCTCTTCGCGCTCGCGCCACCCGTAGAGCATCATCGAGATCGCGCCGATGTCCATGCCGTTGGTCGCCTGGAACAACAGGTGCGACGACATGCGGTTGAGCTCGCAGAGCATCATGCGCATCCACGTCGCGCGCGGCGGGACCTCGATGTCGAGGAGGCGCTCGACCGCCATGCTGTACACGAGCTCGTTCGACAGCGGCGACGCGTAGTCCATGCGCGTGACGTTGGTGCCGCCCTGCACGTAGGTGAGCTCCTCGCCGGTCTTCTCCATCCCGGTGTGGAGGTAGCCGATCACCGGCTTGACGCGCACGACCTCTTCGGAGTCGAGCTCCATCATGAGGCGCAGCACACCGTGGGTCGACGGGTGCTGCGGACCCATGTTGATGATCATGGTGTCGTCGGCCTCGTCGTCCTCGGGCCACATCCCGCCACCCGTGAGCACGACCTCGCGCACGCGCGGCTTCGCCCGCATCTCCTGCGCGCCCTCGTCGGTCTGGCGCTCGAGGCGCTTTTCCTCCTTGCGGGCTACGTCCGAGAGCTCGTGGTCACGCGTCAGGTCACTCATCGCGGGTGCGGGTCGCCTTTGAACGTCACGGGGACGCGCGCCGACGGGTAGTCCTTGCGCAGGGGATGGCCGTCCCAGTCGTCGGGCATGAGGATCCGGGTGAGATCGGGATGACCCTCGAACTCGATGCCGAACATGTCGTAGGTCTCGCGCTCGGGAAAGTCGGTACCCGGGTAGACCGCAGTGAGCGACGGCACCTTCGCGACGGCGTCGGGTACCGCACAGATCACGCGCACGCGCCGGTTGCGCACGTGCGACAGAAAGTTGGCGATCACCTCGAAGCGCTCCGTCGCCACCCCGGCCGCCGCCAGTTCGGGGGGCGCGTACCGTTCCCCGTCGAGCAGATGATCGGTCGCGGTGATGTCGACGCACATCGTGAACTGCTGCTCGTCACGGAGGAACCCGGCGACCTCCGCGAACACCGACCGGTCCACATAGACCACCGGCTGGCCGTGACTCCGTGCGAACACCGATCCCTCGAAGCGCGCCACGATCGCGGCCGCGACGTCGTCATCGGGAACCATCGATGCAGGTGCGTCGGGCTCGTGCACGTCTTCACGAGCGGGAGCGTCGTCGGCCGCCATCGTCCCGCCCCGCCGCCTCAGGTTCCCGCCGGCGCGGTTGCGACGGGCTCGTTCAGCTGGATCGCGGCGCCACCCGTGGGCGACGCGGCGCGCCGGCTGAGCAACTCGCCGGTCCGGATCTGCTCGTGGAGCGTGAGGATTCCGTGCATCAGGGTTTCCGGACCGGGCGGGCAACCGGGCACGTACACGTCGACCGGCACGATCTGGTCGACGCCCTGCACGATCGCGTAGTTGTTGAACATGCCGCCGCTGCTCGCGCACACACCCATGGAGATGACCCACTTGGGCTCGACCATCTGGTCGTACACCTGGCGCAACAAGGGCGCCATCTTCTGCGAGACGCGCCCGGCCACGATCATCAGGTCGGCCTGACGCGGGCTCGCGCGGAACACCTCCATACCGAACCGCGCTAGGTCGTAGTGCGCGGCGCCGGTCGCCATCATCTCGAGCGCGCAGCACGCGAGACCGAAGGTCGCCGGGAACACCGAGTTGCGCCGGCCCCAACGCACGACGTCTTCGAGACGAGCGGTCATGAAGTTGTGCGGGATCTGGTCGAGGCCCATCAGGCGGCCTGCCCCTCCGCATCCTCGGGTGGGCCGGCCGCGAGCGGATCGAGCGTCGGATCGAACACGGCCTTGTTCGTGCGCAGCAGCGGTCCGGGCAGACGCTCGAACACATCGCGCACGGGCGCCCATTCGAGCGCGCCGACCGACAGCAGGTACGCGAAGGGCACGAGCAGCGCGAGCACGAACACCGTCATCGCGACGAGACCGAACACGCCGAGTCCCCGGAACACGATGGCGAACGGATACAGGAACACGATCTCGACGTCGAGCACGATGAAGCTCATGGCAACCAGATAGAACTTCACCGGGAAGCGCTCGGTCGCTTCGCCCTCGGGCACGATGCCGCACTCGTACGGCGCCTGTTTCGCCGAGTTGGGCCGGCGCGGTGCGAGGAGTTGCGAAGCGATGAATGACAGCAGGACGAACGCGATCACCAATGCCGACATCACGAGGATCGGCAGATAGTCCCTCATGAGTCGCTCATGCTTTCACTCCTGGCGCGCCTCGGGCAGGGCCGATTCGGAGGCTAGCGAACCCGCTGGTTCCAACTCGATGTCAGGTCGACACCCGACTCGACGTCACGAGTCGACTCATTGGTCCGGCGCGAGCCGGACGAGTGCGGCCACCGCGCGGTACGCGGCCTCCGCCGGACCGAGCTCGTCGGGACGCATCAGGTTGGCCATGATCCGAAGCACCCATTCCATGAGCGTGCGGCTCCGCATCCCGACGCGGGTCAGCTCTCGCATGACCGCCGGGTTGCCGATGGCGCGCACAAATGCACGAGCGACCTTGAAGTAGAGGCCGTACACCTCGTCGAGCCGTTGCGAATACGTCTCGAGCGCGGCCCGGTCGCCGGTGACCAACGCCAGGTCGACGGCGTCGGCAGCCAGGCGGCCGGTCTCGTACGCGAGGGAGATGCCCTCGCCGTTGAACGGGTTGACCGAGCCCGCGGCGTCGCCGCTCACGAGAGGCGACGGGCCGACCCGCGGGGTCACCGACCCGCCGGTCGGGAGCTTGCCGCCGGTCGGCGCCCCGGTCGCCGTCTCGGGCGAGATCCCCCAGCGCTCCGGCGCCGTCGCGCAGAAGGCGTCCATGAGGTGGCTGGTGTTGACGTTCTTCCAGCCGGTGAAGGTCGACAGCAATCCCACTCCGACGTTGACCGTCCCGTCGCCAACCGGAAAAATCCACCCATATCCTGGCAAATGGTTCCCATCCCGGTCGCGGATGTCGAGGTGGCTCTCGATCCACGGGTCGTCGTGCAGCGGGCTCGTGAAATAGCCCCGAATTGCCATGCCCAGCGGGTACGTGCGGTTGCGAGCGGTGCCGAGGGCCCGCCCGAAGCGGGAGTTGGCGCCGTCGGCGACGATGACGTAGCGCGCCCGAACGGACTGCGTCGCGCCCGTGTCCTTGTTGCGGACCACCGCCCCGGCGATGACCGGCGCTCCGGGTGAGCCCCCTTCCACCAGCGGTTCGATCGCCTCGGTCGCCGACCAGAGCGTGGCGCCGGCTTTGACCGCCCGCTGGGCGACCATGTCGTCGAGCTCGCTCCTCCTCACCACATATCCGTAGGGGGGGAAGTCTGGATGCTCCGGCCACGGAAGCTCGAGGGTGATGCCGTGGGCGATCGAGCGGAGTCCGTCGAATCGCTGGAACTCGGCGAGGTGGTCGGCGAGCCCCATGTCGTGGAGCTGGCGAACCGCCCGCGGGGTGAGGCCGTCGCCGCAGGTCTTCTCGCGCGGGAACCGCTTCTTGTCGATCACGAGCACCCGATGGCCGAGCGTCGCGAGCCAGTACGCCGCGGACGCACCCGAAGGTCCGGCGCCGACGACCAGCACGTCGTATTCGCCGGTCGAAGACTGCCTCGCCACCCGCTCATGATCACACTTCGCGACGCGTTCGGTCGCACCCGGGCGCGCCCGCCGGTCGCAGCCTGGCGCGCGATGTGCCCGAGCCCGATCTAGCGTGGTAGCAAGAGTTTCGCGCCTGCTGCGCGGGCCTCGAGCCCATCGAGACCGGTCCAGCGACTCGTGAGAGTGCTTGCCCGACAAGGAGCGCCCGGGCCATGCCCGACATCCACGTGAGCATGCTTGCGCTGCACATCCCGAATGTGCTGCCGAAGACTGTGCCGTGGATCGACTACGGGCCGGGCGGCAAGGGCTTCTACATCAATCACCACTCGCAGTGGGTGCGCCATGCGGGCCGCATGATCTGGGCGACCCTGATCTTCGCGATCGGCCTGGGCGTCGCCTTCCGGCTCACCAAGAAGCCCAAGCGCCCGGAGCCGGCCACCTGGGCCCAGACAATTCTCGGTGCCATGTGCGTGTGGGCGATGATGGCTCTCGGCTACGGCACCATCCCGCACGAGTGGTTGACGTTCGGGACGGCCTATCTCAACTTCAACACGGCGACGTTCGTCATGCGGCAGAACCGGTTCATTCACTTCGACATCACGAGAGCGGTCGTGATCGACATCGGGACGACGGTCATCTACGGAATTGTGCTGGTGCTCCAGGTCTGGCTGTTCGTCCGGTGGCAGAAACGGCCCGCGCTCGAACCCGCCGCGGAGGGCCAGGCATCCGTTGCCGAGCCGACCGGTGGCGGACCCCTGGCGCGCCTGCTGCGCCGCCGCGAGAAGCGCGTGTCGGCCTACGGCCGCCCGGTCACGACATCGAGTGATTCCTGATGGCACGGAACGACGCGAATCCGCCGATGCCGGAGTTCTCGACGTCGTACGTGCTCCAGGAGGTCGACCCGAAGTGGTTGACCCAGGCGGTCAAGCCCAAGCAGTTCCTCCACATCGACCAGGCCGAGTGCATCCTCTGCGAAGGCTGCGTCGACATCTGTCCGTGGAAATGCATCCACATGCTCTCCAACGACGCGATCGACGAAGCGGTCAACGCCGATCAGCCGGGCGACGACCCGAAGGATCACGTGTTCTTCGTCGTCGACGAAGACGTGTGCACGCGATGCGCGTTGTGCATCGACCGGTGCCCGACCGGTGTCATCATCCTCGGCAAGGTCACCGACGAGTGGCGAGACGGTGACCCGAACGAACGCACCAACCGACACGGCTACGCCTACGGCGTCCGCTTCTAAGGGAGAAGCGCTCCTTGGCCATTGGAAACGGCAGCGCGAACGGCCACCGGCCCAAGCTGGCTGAGCGCGTCGCGGAGGTCGGCGACAAGACGCGCAGCTCGCAGGCGTGGAACGCGATCTTCCGCCCCGGCTCGGTCTTCCGCAAGGGCTACACCGACAGCCCCCGTAACCGCTCCTACGTGATCATGAACAACGTGCTGTACCACCTTCACCCCGTGAAGGTGAAGCGGCATGCGGTGAAGGTCTCCTACACGCTGTGCCTCGGCGGCCTCTCGTTCTTCCTGTTCATCCTGCTCACCGTCACCGGCATCTTCTTGATGTTCTTCTACCGGCCGACGGTCACCGACGCCTATGCGAACGTGCAGACCCTCGAGACGTCGATCGCGTTCGGTTCGCTCGTACGAAATATGCACAGGTGGGCGGCCCACCTCATGGTGCTGTCCGTCTTCTTGCACATGGCGCGCGTCTTCTACCACGGCGCCTACAAGTCGCCGCGCGAGTTCAACTGGGTGATCGGCATCATCTTGTTGCTGCTCACACTCTTGCTCTCGTTCACCGGCTACCTGTTGCCCTGGGACCAGCTCTCGCTGTGGGCCGTCACCGTCGGCACGAACATGATGGGTTACACGCCGGTGTTCGGTGGCTCGGTCAAATACGTCTTATTGGGATCGAGGGAGATCAGCGGCGAGACCTTGCTGCGCTGGTACGTGCTGCACGTGTTGATGCTGCCGTTTGTGATCGTCATCTTCATGGCCGTCCACTTCTGGAGAGTCCGCAAAGACGGCGGAATCTCCGGGCCGCTCTAGGCGCGAAGGAGGCGAACGCACCGTGCCCGAGGTTCCCGAACACCTGCTCAAGCGCAGTCGCGAACGCCGTAAGGCGCTCGGACTCCCGGTGGAGGGCGAAGAGGCCGAGGCGCCCGCCGCCGAGGCTCCCGCGGCCGACGCGGGTGCGGGTGATGCGACCGAGCCCGTCGAAGAGGTCGCGGCCGCCGCATCCGACGCGGGCGACGCGATCACGGAGGACAAGGGCGGCATCCCCGCGCACCTGCTCGAGCGTTCGCGCAAGCGCAAGGCCGCCCTCGCGGGTGGCGGCGGTGGCGAAGCGGCGCCCGCCGCGGCCGGCGGCGGCCGGGCCGCAACTGCCGTCGCGGCGCCCGCGCCGACGGGCACGGGTCCGGGTGGCCACACCCAGCGCCTGCTGACTGTCGTCAAGTCCGGTTCGATCCAGCAGACGCGCGCCGAGGCTCAGGACAAGGTGCACGTGTGGCCGCACCTGCTGATGCTCGAGTTCGCGTCGATCCTCTCGATGATGGCCTTCGTCACGGTCTTCTCGGCGTTGGTGAAGGCGCCGTTGCTCGGCCTCGCCGACGTCAACGCGACGCCGAACCCGTCGAAGGCTCCGTGGTACTTCCTCGGGTTGCAAGAGCTGCTGAAGATGTTCAACCCGATGGTCGCCGGCGTGCTGCTGCCCGGCATCGCGCTCGCGCTGCTCGCCATCGTGCCGTTCATCGACAAGAACCCGTCGAAGAAGCCGGACGACCGGAAGTTCGCCATCACCATGATGACGATGTTCCTGATGATGTGGGCCGTGCTCGTGATCATCGGGTGCTTCTTCCGAGGGCCGGGCTTCAACTTCACCTTCCCGTGGGACAAGCAAGGAATCTTCTTTGAGCTGTAGGAGTCATCGGTGGCAGTAGCCATTCCGATCATCCTGATCATCCTCGCCGGCATCGTGACGGTGATCGTGTTCGCGAACCGGCGCGGTCGCTCGACCGGCGCGCTGTCACGCGAGACCCGTCAGCGCGACTCGTCGACCGAGCCCGCCGTGGTCTCCGAGGCATCGTCGTCGACCGACCTCGAGTCGACCGGACGCGAGCGCGCCGACGAGACCCGCGCCACGTACGAGAATGTTCCGGCCAAGCGCAGTCGCGGCGACGCCGTGATCTGGGAGCCGGTCGACGAGGAGGAGCTCGGCGTCGCCCGCCGCCAGTTCCTGAACCGCGGCATCCTCACGCTCACGGGAGTGAGCGTCGGTGCGTTCGGCGCCGCGTGCCTGGGATTCCTGTGGCCCACCGGCACCGGAGGATTCGGCGGCAAGGTCGGTGGCGGTGCCGTCTCCGACATCGTCTCCGCCATCGAAGCCAAGAGCGCGCCGTTCTACATTCCCGAGGCGCGCGCCTACATCGTCCAATACCCGAAGGCCGACCTGCCCGCCGCCAAGAAGATCTACGGCGCGATTACGTACGCGGGCATGGAACAGGGACTCGTGGCGCTCTACCAGCGCTGCGTACACCTCGGTTGTCGCGTGCCGTGGTGCCCATCGTCGCAATGGTTCGAGTGTCCCTGCCACGGCTCCAAGTACAACCGCGTCGGCGAGAAGAAGGCGGGTCCGGCGCCGCGTGGCCTCGACCGCTTCGCGATCACCGTCGACGGTGGCAACTTGACGATCAACACCGGGGACATCGAGATCGGGCCGCCGATCGGTACCAACACGACCGGACAGCAACAGGAAGGCCCGCTTTGCGTCTGATCAGCACTCATCGTCGCCAGCTCTCGGCGATGGATGCCGCGTGGAGCGTGTCGTGACCGTCCGCCACGTTCTCATCGCGCTCAATCTCGTCGCGGTCGTTGCCGTCGCGGCGTACCTGATCTGGGCCGTGCTCGCGCCGAAACGCGCGCCCGAGGAGACCCTCCCCGCGAACCTCACCGAGTTCTTCCCCGACGAGGAGCTCGAGAGTCGCCGGCTCGAGCGCGTGCAAGGCTGGGCGTTGCTCTTCGCCGCGATCGTCGCGGTGGCGCTGCCGCTCTACTGGTTGCACGAACCCGCTCGTCAAACCGAGTCGGCGAACTACTTCGACAAGAACGCGGCCGCGCGTGGCGAGGTGCTGTTCTCGAACGCGACGATGCCCAAGTACGACGCGGCGCAGTCGTTGCGGTGTGCCGACTGCCACGGCCCGAAGGCACAGGGCGGTCCGGTGCCGTACCAGGTCGTCGGCGAAGGGGCGGTCGTCTGGAAGGCGCCGCCGCTCAACACTGTCCTGCTACGACTCAACGAGGATCCCGGCTGCGTCAACATCGACATCCGTCCGACGCTCACGTGCGCGGTCACCGACGTCCTCACCAACGGCCGGCCGGGCACGCCGATGCAGCCGTGGGGCGTCGAAGGCGGCGGCCCCAAGAACGACCAGTCGATTCAAGACCTCGTCGCGTATTTGCGCTCGATCCAGCTCTCACCCAAGGACGCGCAGGCACAAGCAGCCAAGGATCTCGCGACCGCGCGCAAGGAACCGGCCGCCAACGAGCAGGCAGCCGCGAAGAAGGTCGCTGACGACAAGAAGACACTCGCGACATCACGCGCCGCGGCCGCCAAGGCGCTCGCCAAGCCGGACGAATCCGACGCCGAGCTCACGGCCGACTGCAAGGCGATCATCAAGGAGATCACGGCGGATCCCTCGAAGACGTCGGATCGCAAATCGGCGGTCGCGTGCGGAACATTCACCACCGACGCCGAGACGGTCAAGGCCGACGAGGCCGCGCTCGCCTGGACGCGCGACTGGGTGCGCCGGCGCCAGAACGTGCAGGACGGCCAGCTGCTGTTCGAGCTCAACTGCGCGCGGTGCCACACCGCGGGCTGGTCCACGTTCGATCCCTCGGTGCCGCCCGGCGAGCCCGGCGGTGTCGACTTCCTCGGTTTGCCCGCGGGTGGCGGCGGGCTCGGTGGTGGCACCGCGTTCAACCTGCGGGACAACGACGAGATCCGGCGCTTCGGTACCGATGAGGCCGGCGGCTTCG
The DNA here is from genome assembly GCA_038320885.1 of Acidimicrobiia bacterium. Classification (GTDB taxonomy): domain Bacteria; phylum Actinomycetota; class Acidimicrobiia; order IMCC26256; family PALSA-610; genus JBBQER01. The sequence goes on along the minus strand of JBBQER010000044.1, from coordinate 18,801 downwards.
CCGCCCAGCTCGACTTCGTGAGCACCGGCTCCTTCAACCACAAGGCCTACGGCAACGGCGGCATCGGGTCCGGGCGCATGCCGGGATTCTCGAAGATGCTGTCGAAGGACTACATCGCGAAGATCATCAGCTACGAGCGCTACTGCCTCGACACATCGACGTTCCTCGCGGTCGAACCCGTATGCAAAACCGGCAGGAAACCGCGCGTGGCGGCGACCACGACCACCAAGGCGAAGGCGGCAGGATGACGGTGACCGGTCTGCTGATCACCGCCGCGGAGGGCCCGGCCCATCCGAACCTGTGGAATCCGACGATCCTCGGCGTGCTCGTCGTGCTGTCGGCGATCGGGCTGTTCTGCGGCTCGGCCTACTTGTTGCTCGCCACCAACCTCGGTGGCCGCCTCGGCTTCCTGGTCGCGTTCGCGTCGCTCACCGGTTTCATGGTGCTGCTCAGCACGTTGTGGTGGACGTCGGGCCACAGCGGTATCGACCCGCCCCACGGCCACTCGCCGAACTGGAAGGTCGTCGAGGTGGTGAACGCGCCCTCGCAGTCGAAGTTCGCGGCCGTGCGCGACGCGCTCGAGAAGGGCACCAAGGCCGACATCACCGAGCTGGCCAACCTGCGCCCGGCCATGGACGCCGCACTCGTGCACACCGCTGTCGTCGCCAACCAGGAACCCGTTCCGCAACCGCTCGCGCAGTTCGATACGTCGCTCCAGTACCTCACCGACTTCACGGGCTACCAGACCGCGGTGATCGGCGGTGGTGCCAAGAACCTGTTCTGGCACAACCCGAGATACGCAGCCGTGCAGTTCTGTCCGACCGCACCGGACACTCCGGTCGGCACGGCGCCGACCTGTGATCCGTTGAAGGACACGCACTACGCGATCCTCAGCTACAACTTCGGCTCGCTGCGCGAACCCGTCGTCTTCCAGTTCTGGGTTCCGTCCGTGCTCCTGTTCGGCCTGTCCCTGCTCGGCCTCCACTGGTACGAGCTGGACGCCCGGAGGCGCAAGCGCGCCGGCAGTGCACCGGTTCCGGTCCCCACGCCGAGCGCCTAGGAGTACTCATGTTTCTCGCGCAGCAACTCATCGATGCGAGCAAGGACGGCGGCGCCGCGTTTCTCGCGTTCGCGATCATGGTGTTCCTGTTCGCGGGCTCGCTCTTCTACATGGACAGGGTGCGCCGCCGGCGCGAGGACCGCCAGAACTAGTTCGCCTGTTCGCCGCTCGCGAGCTCGCGCAGCGCTGTCTCCAATATTTCGCGGGGTAGCTCGTGCGAGTCGCCGTCGATGACGTGCAACTCGATGCCGTTGATGCGGCGCCAGGGCGCGACGGGAACCTGCGGATCGCCTTCTACGTGCCATACGACGACGCGCACTGACGACGCGACGTCTTCGACGCGGAATCCCCACGGCCGCGCGACCCGGCAGACATCGTCGACCATTCCCGCGCTTCCCCTTCGCTGGCCCATCAGCATCAGCTTGACGGCCGCGCGGGGAAGCGTCGCGGCCGCGCGCATGCCGAACCGGACGGTGAGAGGAAGGCCCGGATCGGGCGGATCCATCGGGGCCCAGGAGCTGAGCAGTCCGACCACCCGCACCACTGACGGCGCGACTGCCGCGCACGCGAGCGCATGCGGCCCTCCGCCGGAGTAACCCAGCACCGCGAACCGGTTGACGCCCATCTCGTCGAGGTCGTCGACGACCATGCGGCCGAAGTCCGTCAACGTCGCCCCGGCCTTCGCGGCCGTCCGCTGGTAGCCGGGACGTTCGGGCATCAACCACCGAACCCCGAGCTGATCGGCGAGGTCGGGAAACGGCAGCTCGTCGCGTTCCTTGGCCGTCCCGTGGAAGTACACAACCGCGGGTCCGTCCTCCAGACCGGCTTCGAACCACAACATGTCGCTGCGCCCGCGCTGCTCCCGGATCATGGGCGCGCCGTCATCGGACAGAGAGTACGGTGCCGCCCCGATGCCGGAACGGATCGACGCGGACGTGTGCGTGGTCGGGGCCGGGTACGCCGGACTCACCGCCGCCCGACGGTTGCACCAGGCCGGCACGTCGGTTGTCGTCCTCGAGGCCCGCGACCGCGTCGGCGGGCGCATTTGGACCGCGCATCTCTCCGATGGCTCGCCCGTCGACCGCGGCGGCGCGTGGGTCGGCCCGAAGCACGATGCGATGTTCGGCCTGGCGCGCGAGATGGGTGTATCCACGTACAAGACGTGGGTGAAGGGCAAGCACCTTCTGATCGACGGTGAACGCACCCGCCGCTACACGGGCCTCATCCCGAAGATCAGTCCGCTGGCCATCGGCACGATCGCGTGCGCGCAGTTCAAGATCGATCGGATGGCCAAGCAGCTCCCGCTCGACGCGCCGTGGACCGCGAAGCGAGCGGCCGAGTGGGACGCGCGCACGGTCGCCGACTATGTCGCGCACAACGGGATCCGAACCCAGATCGCCCGCGATCTGTTCGAGATGGCGGTACGCGGGTTGTTCACCGGCGACCTGAACGACGTGTCGTTCCTCCACCTGCTCTTCCTCGTACGCGGGCACGGGAGCATCAACACGCTGTTCTCCATCGAGAACGGCGCGCAGGAGAACATGGTCGAGGGCGGCGCGGGGTCGATCGCCCGGCGCATGGCCGACGAGTTGGGCGACGCGATTCACCTGCGCGCGCCCGCCCGTTCGATCACGCAGCACGACGATCACGTCGTCGTCGGTACCGACGAACTGGTCGTGTCGGCGCGCCACGCGGTGGTCGCCATTCCGCCCGCGCTCGCGCTCGAGATCGCGTTCGACCCGGTGCTTCCCGACGACCGGCTGACGCTGTTCCGCAACGACGTGGGCGGCCCCGAGACGAAGACGCTCGTGGTCTACGACGAGCCGTTCTGGCGCGCGGAGGGCTTCAGCGGTCAGACGTCGGAGCCCGGCTCCGCCGCCGAGGTGACGCTCGACGCGACGCCCATGGCGGGATCACCCGGCGTGATCGGGACGTTCACGTTCGGCCCGGTTGCCGATCGCATGGACGCGCTCGACCCGGCCGAACGCCGCCGGCTGGTGCTCGCCGCGTTGACGTCGAGACTCGGCCCGCGCGCCGCGTCGCCGGTCGAGTTCATCGAGACCCCGTGGTTCGCCGAGGAGTGGACGCGCGGCTGTTCGTTCGCGCACCTGCGACCCGGATATCTCAGCCGCTACGGGCACCTGCTCCGCGAGCCGGTCGGGCTCGTGCACTGGGCCGGGACGGAGACGGCGACCACGTCGCACGGAGCGATGGACGGCGCCGTGCGCTCCGGTGACCGCGCCGCAGCCGAGATCCTCGACCGCTCGTAGCGCAAATGAGCTTGTCGCGTTTCTGTCCGATGTTCGCCGTCAAACGCGACGAGAACGAGCGTGCTGCTTGCGGCTCCACCGTCGGCTCCACCACAACGTGTCGAGTCCGAACAGCGCTGACGCCACGGCCAGCGCCGGCAGCGACGCGAGGTCCGTCGGGCGCCCGTCGAACAGCCACATCGAAATCGCCCAAAAACCCGCCACGAACGCGGCGTACACGACAGGATGCTCGAGCTGCTTGGAGCGCCGCTCGACCCGGCGCTCACGGACTTCGAGGTTCTCGCGGCGGAACTCATCTCTGAACCAGGTCAGCACGTTCTCGACTCGCATGCCCACAGATTGCCGCGTCACTACAGTTTCGTGCCACACGTCAGTGATATCGCGGGGTGATCGGGTTTCCTCATTTGCGATTGCCTCCGATTTTCGGCGGCGATTGCAATAAGTTCGTGTCGTGATCCGTCCGGCTACATCGAATGACGTCGATCGCATCGTCGAGATCATGCACGGCGAACCGGGTCGCGAGGCGGTCTCCCTCATCGGGGGCGTCGATCGAGCCCGCCGATTCGGTCGGGGCCTCGTCCGACTCGACCGCATCCCGAACGCGGCCAAGCCGACCGTCGTCGCGCAGTCGCACGATCGGGTCGTGGGGGTGCTCCAGTACTCGCGCGGCGCGAACGATCGCATCACACTCGCGCACGTGCGCCTGGCAGTGTCCGTCTTCGGTCCGATCGGCGTGCTGCGCGCGGTTCCGCGGCTGCGCGCACGCGCGAGCGTGGACGTGGCGATCCCCGCCGACTCGTTCTACATCGCCGAGATCCACGTCGATCCCGGGACCCGGGGACTCGGGATCGGCGGTCAGTTGCTCGACTGGGCCGAGCGGGAGGCCATCCGGCTCGAGTCGGCGCGCATGACCCTCACGACAACGACCGCGAACCCGGCCCGGCGACTCTACGAACGCAAGGGATTCACGGTGACGAACACCGCGACCAACCCGCGCTACGAGCACTACACCGGCATCGCCGGCCGGGTGCTCATGGAGAAACGCATCCCTGCGTGACCGACGAGTGTGAACGTGCGGGTCACTCGCGCGGCATCGCGCGCATCACACGACGACGAGCGTCGCTGCCATTCCGTGCACGAAGTGGTTGACAACCGTGCCGCCGTTCTTGTTGTCGATATTGCAGAAGACGACGTAGGTGCCCGGCGGCAAGTTGAAGGTCTTCGTAACAAATGATCCCACGGGAACGTCTCCCGATTCGCCCATCTTGTCGGACTCCCGAATCTTCTCTTCGTCGATGGCGCCGACAGAACGCTCGCCGGCCTTCTTCACCTTCGGCAGCGCGGCTGCGCTCGCGGCCCGCACAATGACCAGTTCGTGGATGATCGAACCGGAGTTCTTTACCTGCAGCGTGACCTTCCCGGACTGGACCAAGCCGGGGTGCACGGCAATCGAAAACTCCTGAAGCTCGATCTTGGCCGTGCTACCGATGACACCACTTGTTGCGAGCTTGGCGATTCTCTTGTTAGCGGCGTTGACGCGCGATTCGGACTGGGCGGCTATCACCACAGCCGAGAACGCCAGAACCATTGCGATCAACGCGAACGCAACACTTCCCACACCCGCCATTTGGCGGTCAGAACGATGAATGTTCACGATGCCGACTCTCGTTGCTAGCCGCCCGATTCTGGAAATCCACTGCCAGCATAGCCGCAACGGCGATCGCGGGCCGATCAGGCCGTCAAGCTCTCTGACACGGCATCGACGGTGCGGTCGATGTCGGCGTCGGTGTGGGCGAGGCTGGGGAAGAGCGTCTCGTAGCCGCTGGGCGCGAAGTAGACGCCGCGGTCGAGCAGGCCGTGGAACAGGCGCGCATAGAGGGTGTGATCGGCGGCGCGGGCGCCGTCGTAGTTGTGCACCGGCGCCGCGGCGAAGAACAGACCGACGAGCGTGAAGGCGCGGGTGACCTGGGCGGCCGCGCCCGCTTCTTTGCACGCACGGCTCAGACCGTCGGCGAGTCGCGCCGCGGTCGCCTCGAGCGCGTCGTACGAGCCGGCGTCGAGTCGGACGAGCACGGCCAGACCGGCGGCCGTCGCGAGCGGGTTCCCCGAGAGCGTGCCGGCTTGGTACACGGGTCCAAGCGGCGCGAGCTCGTCCATGAGCGCGGCCGGACCACCAATCGCCGCGAGCGGGAGCCCGCCGCCCACCACCTTCCCGAAGATCGACAGATCCGGAACGATGCCGAACCGGCCCTGCGCGCCCCCGAGACCGACGCGAAACCCGGTGATCACCTCGTCGATCACCAGGAGCGCGCCGTGGCGCGTGCACCGCTCGCGTAGACCGGCGAGATAGCCCTCGGCCGGAGCGACGAGACCCATGTTCGCCGCGATCGGCTCCACCAGAACTGCCGCGATATCGGAACCGTGCTCCGCCAGCACCGCGTCGAGCGCGACGAGGTCGTTGTACGGCACGACGATGGTGTCGGCGACGGTTCCCGGCGTCACGCCCGCCGATCCGGGCAGTCCGAGCGTCGCGACACCGCTCCCCGCCTGCGCGAGCAGCGCGTCGGCGTGCCCGTGGTAGCAGCCCGCGAATTTCACGATCTTCGGCCGCCCGGTCGCGCCGCGCGCGAGCCGCACCGCCGTCATCGCCGCCTCGGTGCCCGACGACACCAGGCGGACCTTCTCGACCGCGGGAACCCGCGCGCAGATCGCCTCGGCGAGCTCGACCTCGCGCGTGGTCGGTGCGCCGTACGACGTGCCGTCGGCCGCGGCGCGCTGCACGGCTTCGACGACCACGGGATCCGCGTGACCGAGGATCGACGCCCCCCATGACTGCACGTAGTCGAGATACTCACGGCCTTCGGTGTCGACGAGATACGCGCCGTGAGCGCGGGCCACGAAGAACGGCTCGCCGCCAACCGAACCGAAGGCGCGCACGGGCGAGTTGACACCGCCCGGGATGCGGGCCTGCGCCCGCGCGAACCACGACGACATCAGGACGCTTGCAGGAGCTCGGCGACCTCGCGAGCGAAATACGTCAACACGATGTCGGCGCCGGCGCGCTTGATCGCGAGCAGGTGCTCGAGCGCGACCGCGGTGCCGTCGATCCATCCCAGCTGCGCGGCCGCCTTCACCATCGCGTACTCGCCGCTCACGTGATACGCCGCCACTGGAACGTCGAATGCGTTGCGGATCTCCGCAATCACGTCGAGGTACGCAAGTGCGGGCTTGACCATCACCATGTCGGCGCCCTCGTCGACATCCTGCGCGACCTCGGCGATCGCCTCCCGCGCGTTCGCGGCATCCATCTGGTAGCCGCGCCGGTCGCCGAACTGCGGCGCACATTCGGCCGCATCGCGGAACGGGCCGTAGAGCGCAGAGGCGTACTTCGCCGCGTACGCGAGGATCGACACGTACGAGAAGCCGGCACTGTCGAGCGCGGCGCGGATGACACCGACTTGGCCGTCCATCATCCCCGACGGCGCGATCACGTCGGCCCCGGCGCCCGCCTGGGCGACCGCGATACTCGCATAGCGCTCGAGCGTCGCGTCGTTGTCGACCTCACCTTCACTCGTGAGCAGCCCGCAGTGGCCGTGATCCGTGTACTCGTCGAGACAGTCGTCGGCCATGAGCACCAAGGTGTCGCCGACTTCGTCACGCAACGTGCGCAACGCGATCTGCACCACGCCGCCGGCGGCGTCGGCCTGCGAACCGCGCGCGTCCTTCTGGGCCGGGATGCCGAAGAGCACGACCGCGGGAACGCCGAGGTCGGCGAGCGCCCGCACCTCCTTGCGCAGGCTCTCTTGCGTGTGCTGCACCACGCCCGGCATCGACACCACCGGTTCGGGCGCGTCGATGCCCTCCTTCACGAACAGCGGCGCCACGAGGTCGTCGACGCTCAAGCGATGCTCGGCAACCAGGCGCCGCAACGCCGGCGTGCGGCGTAGCCGGCGCATTCGACGTTCGGGAAACGACACGGTGCGATGGTACCCGCGGCGCGTGCGAGATCGGTCAGCGCAATGTCGCGAGCACCGCCGCCACGAGACCGTCGATCGTGTGGGGATCGGCCTCCGTGTCGACCTGCAACCCGAGCTCGCGGGCGGTCTCCGACGTGACCGGACCGATCGAGATCACCGACGGTTGGGGCGCCATCGGGCCGACGGCTGCGCAGAAGTTCCTCACCGTCGACGACGACGTGAAGGTGACGGCATCGACCTCACCGGCACGTACTCGCGCGAGATGATCGGGGTCGGGTGCAACCGGAACCGTCTGGTACACCGCGAGCACGTCGACCTCGTACCCGCGTTCGGCGAGTCCGTCGGGCAACACGTCGCGCGCCGACGCCGCACGCGCGATGAGCACGCGCGCCTGAGCCCGATCGGGATCCGGGAACGCCTCGAGCAACGACTCCGCGACGAACCGCGGCGGAACGAGATCGGCGCGCACCCCCCGGGCGTCGAGAGCATCCGCCGTGCCGGGACCGATCGCGGCCACCCGCACCGGCGCCAGCGCTCGCGCGTCGCGGCCCGCCGACGCGAGGCCACGATCGAAGAACGCGTTCACACCGTTGGCCGAGGTGAACACGAGCCAGGCAAACTGATCGAGTGCCGGCACCGAGAACGCCATGGGCTCGAGCGCGATCGACGGCAGCTCGATCACCTCCGCCCCGAGCTGCTCGAGCCGGGTCCGCAGCTCACTCGCCTGCTCGCGGGCACGCGTGACCACGACGCTGCGGCCGAACAGCGGGCGCCGTTCGAACCAACCGAGATCCAGATCGGCGACGGCACCGACGACGATCGCGCTGGGCGCCTCGACCCCGAGCTGATCGATCGTCTCGAGCGTCGCCCGCACCGTACGTTGCTCGGGCCGGGTCCCCCAGCGAACCGCGGCGACCGGCGTGGTCGCGTCGCGCCCACCCGCGATCAATGCCTTGGCGATCTCGCTCACTCGGCCTGCGCCCATGAGCACGACGATCGTCCCGCCCGCGCGCGCCAACGCGTCCCAATCGGTGTCGGTGGTTCCCTTGGCCGGGTCTTCGTGGCCGGTCACGATCGTCACGCTGGTGGAGAGTCCGCGGTGCGTCACCGGAATGCCGGCGTAAGCCGGGGCGGCGATCGCGCTGGTGATACCGGGTACCACCTCGAACGCAACGCTCGCGTCGCGACACGCTTCGGCTTCCTCGCCGCCGCGCCCGAACACGAACGGATCGCCACCCTTCAGGCGCACGACGTCGAGCCCGGCATGGCCGCGTTCGACGAGCAGCGCGTTGATCTGCTCCTGCGTCATCGCGACCTGTCCGGGCGCCTTGCCGACGTCGACGAGCTCGGCGCCGGCGGGCGCGAGCTCGAGCAGCGCGGGCGACGCGAGCCGGTCGTACACCACCACGTCGGCGCGCCGCAGGAGCTCGGCCCCGCGGACCGTCAGCAACCCCGGGTCACCGGGCCCGGCACCGACCAGATAGACAGTCACGACACGAATCCGAGCTCGAGCAGCTCGTGACCGCCTTTGCCGTCGAGGAGATCCCGGGCGGCTTCGCGGCCGACCTCGAGGGGGTCGGACCCCATTACGCGCGTCCGCAAAACGATGTTGCCGTCGAGCGATGCGAGGAGCGCGTCGAGCGCCAGCTCACCCGACGCGGTCTCCTGCGCGAGCGCGCCGCACGGGAGGCTGCACCCGCCGCCGAGCTCCGAGAGAAAGGCGCGTTCGGCCCTGACCTCGCGGTGGGCGCGGGCATCGTCGATTGCGGTGAGTCGTCGCGCGGTGTCGGCGTCGCCGGCGCGGCACTCGACACCGAGTGCTCCCTGCGCGGCCTGCGGGAGGAGTACCGAGGTGTCGAGCACTTCGCCGACCTGATCCATCAGACCGAGCCGCTCGAGCGCGGCGACCGCGACGACGACCGCGTGATGGCCTTCGTCGGCGCGTTTGCGCAGCCGGGTCTCGATGTTGCCGCGCAACGGGGCGAACACGAGATCGGGACGGGCCGAGGCGAGCTGCGCGCGTCGGCGCACCGAGCCGGTTCCCACCCGCGCGCCGGTCGGCAGCGCGTCGAGCGTCGAGCCCACGAGCGCGTCGCGCGGGTCGCCGCGCTCTGGTACTGCGGCGAGCAAAAGGCCGGGCGGAGTCTCCGACGGCAGATCCTTGGCGGAGTGCACGGCCACGTCGGCGCGATCTTCGAGCACGGCCTGCTGCACTTCCTTCGTGAACACGCCGGTCCCACCGATCGCGTGGAGATCGGCGCGCTGGTCGCGATCACCAGTCGTGGAGACCAGCACGTACTCGACCGGCTGGGCCAGCAGCGCGCCGACCCGTTCGGCCTGCCAGCGCGCCAACGCGCTCCCGCGCGTCGCTATCCGGATCAAGAGGGCTAGTCCTCGGACGACGGCAGGTCGAAGAGCGCCGCGAGCGCGTCGGCGTAGTACTCGCCGCGCGGCGTGCCCGCCGCGTCCTTGACGCGGACGGTCGGCTCGTGCAACAGCTTGTTGACAATGCCCTGCGTGAGCGCCTCGACCACCGCCCGCTGGTCGGGATCGAGCTGTTCCAACTTGGCGCGGAACCGATCGAGCTCGCGGGCGCGCACGTCTTCGCCGAGATCGTGCAACGACGTCACGAGTGGTGCGACCTCGCGCGACGATCGAACCGCGCGGTACCGCTCGATCTCGGCCGCGAGGATCTCGCGGACCTTGCCGATCTCGCCCCGCCGCTTCTCGGCGGAGCGGCGCGCGTAGTCCTTCAGGTCGTCGAGGTCGAGCAACGTCACGTCGTTCAGCTCGCGCACGCCGGGGTCGATGTCACGCGGCAACGCCACGTCGACGACGAGCAAGGGTCGTCCACCCCGGCACGCCATCACCATCTCGACGGTCGCGCGCTCGACGAGCACCTGGGCGGATGCGGTGGACGACAACAGCACGTCGGCCTCTACGAGGGTGTCGGCGATCTCGCTGAGGGGGATCGCCTGCGCGCCGATGCGCGCGGCTGCCTCCTGGGCACGCTCGAGCGTGCGGTTCGCGATCCATACGTGCTCGACACCGCGCGAGCGCAACGTCGACGCGAGGCCGGTCGCCATCTGCCCGGCGCCGATCACGAGCACCTTCGCGCCTTCGAAGGTGCCGAGGTGCTCGGCGGCAACCGACACCGCGGCGGACGGGATCGACACCGGGTGCCGGCCGATCCCGGTTTCGGTACGCACCCGCTTGCCCGATTCGACCGCGTGGCGGAACAAGCTCGCAATTTGCGGCGCAGTGCCTTCGCGCATCGCGGCCTGCCATGCCTCGCGGACCTGGCCGAGGATCTCGCTCTCACCGACGATCATCGAGTCGAGCCCGGCCGCGACCGAGAACAGGTGCGCGACCGCCGCGTCGTCGTAGTAGGTGTAGAGGAGATCGGCGAACTCGTCGGGATCGGCGCCGGAGTAATCGGCGAGGAACGCGCTGACGTCACCGACCGCGGGATGGAAGTGCGTGCACCGCGCGTAGACCTCGATGCGGTTGCAGGTGGAAAGCACAACCACCTCGAGCAGGTGCTCGCGCGCACCGAGATCGTGGAGCACCTTGGCCAGCTGCTCTTGGGGCACCGTCATGCGCTCGAGCAGCGTGACGGGAGCGGTGCGGTGGTTGAGACCGACGACGATCAGAGACACGAGTTCAGGAGCTCCTTCGCCTCTGCGACGCGTCCGGCGCGGACGAGGTCCACGATGCCGGAGTCGAAGGCCCGTTGCCAATCGGCGTCTTCACTGGAACGCCCCGAGGCGCGCCAGGCTTCCCGGGCCTCGGAGAGCAGATCGAGCAGGACCTCGTACTCAGGGCCGAGCTCCTCGTTCAAGAGCCGTCGCAGATGGGCGGCGAGCGCCGGACTGCGCCCACCGGTGCCGACGGCGACCACCAGGTCGGACCGGCGAACCACCGACATCATCGTAAAGGAACACTTGGCGGGGTCATCGGCGCTGTTGACCCACACCTTGGCGGCCTCACCCGCGGCGAAGACCGCCGCGTTCACCGCGGGATCGTCGGTCGCGGTGATCGCGAGCCACGCTCCGTCGAGATCGCCGGGGACGAACTGGCGCTCAGTGAGCGTGCAGCGACCCGCTCCGGCCCAGGTCCGTACCTCGGCCCCGGCCGCGGGCGCGATCACGTGAACTTCCGCTCCGAGGTCGAGGAGCGGTTCGATCTTGAGCGCCGCGATGCGGCCCGCGCCGACCACCACGACGCGCCGGCCGCGTACGAGCAGGTTCACCGGCATCCCGGTGAAACCGGGCATCAACCCGCTCGTTCGGCCGGTCGGGTCGCCGGAGCGCTGCCCCGCCGCAGTTGGTAGAACGACAGGATCTGGAGCTCGATCGCGAGGTCGACCTTGCGCATCGACACGCTCTTCGGGACCGTCAGCACCGCGGGGGCGAAGTTCAGGATCGACCGGACGCCCGCGTCGACCAGAAGATCCGCGACTTCCTGCGCGACCGGCGCCGGCGTCGCGATCATCCCGATGGCGATCTTGCGTTCGGCGACAACGCTCGCGAGCGACGCGATGGGCTCGATCTCGAGGTCACCGACCTCCTTGCCCACGAGCTCGTCGTCGGCGTCGAGGAGCGCCACGATCCGAAAGCCTCGCGCGCCGAAGCCGCGGTAGTTGGCGAGCGCCCGGCCGAGGTTGCCGATCCCGACGATCGCAACCGGCCAGTCGCGGGTGAGCCCGAGCTCGCGCGAGATCTCGTGCAGCAGGTAGTCGACGTCGTAGCCGACGCCTCGTGTGCCGTAGGAGCCGAGATACGAGAGGTCCTTACGCACCTTGGCCGCGTTCACGCCCGCGAGCTCGGCCAGCCGCTCCGAGGAGATGGTGCCGACTTCGTGCTCGGCCGCTTCCAGCAGGGCCCGGTAGTAGACGGGTAACCGGGCAACTGTCGCCTCGGGGATCCGGCGTCGTGCAGTGTCGGCCACCCGTCGCCCCTCCGTGTCCGCGGCTCACTTTTGTCCCGGTTCCAGGGTACCGACCTTGTGACTGCGTTCTCAAAGTGTGGGACAGGCTCTTGGCGACGTACGCTCGGCCCGTCCATGGTCGCCGGTCTCGCCTTCGTCGCCACCGCGATCGCCACCCTGTTCGCCCAGGCGACTGCGGTGCGCTGGTCCCGGTCGCGAGCCCCCCATCAGGGAGCCTGGACGATCGCGCTCGCGCTGTTCGCGCTCGCCTCGGCCGCCCTGGCCACCGGTGCATCGACCGGTTGGGACCGCGGTACCTTCCGGGCCTTCTATCTCCTCGGCGCGGTGCTCAACGTCCCGTGGCTCGCGCTGGGCACGATCTACCTGCTCTGGGGTCGACGCGTCGGCGACCGGGTGCGCATGGCGCTCGTGCTGTTCACCGGCCTCGGGCTCGGCGTGATGCTTTCCGCGCCGATGCACGGCACGATCCGGGCGGACCGGATCCCCGTCGGCAAGGACGTCTTCGGTCCGTTGCCGCGCGCACTCGCGGGTGCCGGGAGCGGGCTCGGTGCGCTCGTGGTGTTCGGCGGTGCGGCCTGGTCGGCGGTGCGCTTCGCCCGCTCGCGTCAGACGGGTTCGGGAAGGCTCGCCGGCGGGAACGCTCTGATTGCGCTCGGCACGATCGTGCTCTCGAGCGGCGGCCTGCTCCAGGGGATCGTCGGGTCCGACGAGGCCTTCGCGCTCACGCTCGCCGCGGGGATCGCCGTGATCTACGCGGGCTTCGCGGTGGCGTCGGGCGTCCGCATCTCGCTCTCACCGGGCAGCGCGGCGCGCGACGAATCGCGACGGGCTCAGGCTTCGGGCGACAGCGAGCGCCGCAGCAACTTGCCCGCGAACGAACGGGGCAACTCGCCGACGAGCTCCACGCGCGTCGGCAGCTTGTAACGCGCGAGTCGCCGACCCGCGTGGCGCAGCAACTCGACCGGGTCGGGAGTGTGGCCGGGCTTCGGAACGACGTACGCGACAACAGTCTCGCCGGTGCGCGGGTGCGGCTCGCCCACAACGGCGACATCCGCAACATCGGCGTGACTCGCGAGCACCTGCTCGACCTCACCCGGATATACGTTGAACCCCGAAACGATGATGACGTCCTTGGCTCGTTCGACGAGTGAAAGCCACCCGTCGTCGTCGGCGACACCGATGTCGCCGGTGTGCAGCCACCCGTCGGCGAGCACACGCGCGGTCGCGTCGGGTTCGCGCCAGTAACCGGCGAACACGTTCGGGCCGCGCACGAGGATCTCTCCCGGATCGCCGCTGAGCACGTCCTGGCCGTCGGAATCGACGAGTCGGACCTCGACTCCCGGCAGCGGCGGCCCGACCGACCCCGGGCGCGGTGTCGTCGACACGGCGCTCGTGGTCACGACCGGCGACGCCTCGGTGAGGCCGTAGCCATCGTGCACGTGAATGCCGAACCGGGAACGCATGCCGGCGACCAGCGCTGGGGGAAGCGGTGCGGCACCTGAAACGCAGAGTCGCACGCGCGCGAACGAGTCGTCGGGTGCGGTGCTCGTGTCGAGCCCGAGCCACGCTTCGAGAATCGCGGGGACGGCGGCGATCACGGTCACGCCGTCGGCGCGAACGCGCGCCAGCGTCTCAGTGGGATGGAAATGATCGACGAGCGAGACCGCGCCGCCGGCGGTCAAGGCGAGGCCGAGCACGACGTTGAGGCCGAACACATGGAAGAGCGGCAACACCGCGAGCGCGACGTCGTCGGGTCCGACGCGCAGTCCCGGATGCGCCTGCATCTGCGCGAGGTTGGCGAGCAACGACCCGTGGGTGAGCATCGCCGGCTTCGGCGCACCCGCGGTTCCCGCGGTGAAGAGCAAGACCGCGAGCGCGTCGTCGGCGCGCGGCACCGGTGAGAGCGGATCAGCCGGCAGCTCGCGCTCGTCGGCGGGATCGAAGACGAAGAGCGGGACCTCGGTAGAGCACTGCGCGCACGCACGGCGGGCGAGGTCGGCGTACGCGGGCGACGCGACGACGAGACCGGGCTCGACCACCGTCAGCTCGCGCGCCAGCTCGAGCGACGGCGACGTGCCGTTGACCGGCACGGCAACCGCGCCCGCGGTGAGCGTGGCGAGGTAGGCGATCACGAACGCGGCCTCGTTCCCGGCGAGGACCACCACCCGGTCGCCGGGCTCGACCTGCGACGCGAGCCGGGCCGCGAGCCGGCCGGATCGGCGGGCGAGATCGCCGTAGCTCATGGGCTCGGGAGCGACGACGGCCGCGAGCTCGGGCGCCGCATTTGCGCCTTGCAGGAGTGCCGTCCCGAGGTTCACGGGGCGAGAGGCTAGGGCCCGATCCCCCGCCCGGCGACTGCGCCGATGGTTGCCACGGAGAGTGGGAAATCTCGCTCAAGAATCGCGCGGACCGTGTCGTTATCTTGTCCTGTAGCGAGAGCGGGCCGGAGATCGACGGGGTTGGGAACCAGCGCCGGAGGTCAATGGACCGTCTCGCCCAAGATCGGGGGTTCCGGTCGCGGGTGTGGGCGTGTGACCAATCCGGGTCAACCGGAACGGTCACGCAACGTAGCCTCCCAGCCCGCCCCAAAGCGTCCGCACTGCGGTCGGGACCCCTGTATTTCTTGGTCGCACGCAGCTGTACAGCCTCAACTCCTCACGGCCGCGTGCTCGGGACGTCGCCGGTCAGATCTTCACGGTGAACTGGATGATGGCGGCGGCGAAGATCGCCACCAGCAGGAGCACCAGGATCAGGCTGGTTCCGCGCCTCATGCCTTCGGCTCCTTGCGGCCCAGACCGACCGAAACGCCGGGCTCCGTGAAGATCGCGGGCGCGCCGCTTTCGGTTGCCAGGGTGATCGGGCTGCCGGCATGCACGCGCAGCTCGACCGCCGCGGAGCGGCGGTCGAGAGCGAGCGCGCACATGCCGTAGGAATCGACGAGCAGGACGAGCTCGGACGGCTTGGCATCGGCGAACGCGCGGACCCAGCGGGCGCGGCGGGTGGAGCGCTCACCGCTCGGCACCGGATCCCCGAAGCTGACCTCCACGGCATCGCCGGGCCGCGCGCCGGCGGTCTCCAGCTGCTCCGGTGCGATGTTGAGCTGGCAGTTGCCGAAGCCGTCGACCCACAAGACCTCGCCCCGGATGCGACCGTCTTCGTCTTCCTGGGGCAGAGGGACGAGTGCCGGCGTGAGCGAGGTGGCCTCGACCTCGTTGCCGAGCACCGTCATCGGAATGCCCGAGACGAGATGCGCGGCCGCGGGCGCCATCACGTCACGACCGGCGAATGTGGGACCGGGCGAGGGCAGCTGATACTCGGCCGCGGTCAACTCGACCACGCGCATCGGCCCGCCGAGCATGGCGACCGCCGGGGCCAGGAGCCCGTTGTCGGGCCCGACGAGGTACCCGTTCTCGATCTCGACCGCGATGCTGCGCCGCTCGGTGCCGACACCGGGATCGACGACCGCCAGCACCACCCCTTCGGGCAGGTATTGGACTGCCCGGACCAGGGCCAGCGCGCCGGCGCGCACGTCGAACGCGGGCACGTCGTGGGTGATGTCGACGATCCGCGCTGCGGGCGCGATGTCGAGGATCACGGCATGGCAGACGCCTACGAACTCGTCTGCCCGTCCGTAATCCGACAGGAACGAGACGAACGGGGGACGATCAGCCACCCGCCGACGCTACCGTCACCACTGGTCGACTCCGGCTCCGCCTCCCCTACGGTCGGCTTCGCCTCGTCTCCGTCAACACTTCCATGTTCTGTCAGCCGGCTTGCGTATATCCGGACGCGAGATAGGTGTCTACGTCACCCTCTGCGACCCGGAACGACCGCCCCACTCGCACGGCCGGCAACTCACCCGACTTGATCAACCGGTAGACGGTCATCGACGAGACCCGCATCAGGTCGGCGACTTCCTGCACCGTCAAAAAGCGCGCTTTGCTCAATCCATAGCCCACGCGGTCACACTCCCCTGCTCCACCCGCTCCGAGCGAGAGTACGTCGTTGGGATGCGAGTTGTCGAGGGTCAACTAGCGAGGCGAGAGGGAAGTCACACTCCGAGTCCGGCATTTCGCTCGGCGAGAGAACGCCCCCGTTCGAGGTGGTTCAGGCGGCTGCCAGTGCTCGCTCGAGCAAGGGGCGATAGGCGCCGGGGGACCGGTCGGTCCACATGGGGACGACCAGGCACCGCCGGCTCTTGTCCCCGCCCACCACCAGCGAGCAGTGGTCGAGACCAGCGAAGGCGATCACCTCGATGCCGGCGTCGACCGCGACGTCGGCGTAGGGCCCGTCCGCGATCACCAGCGCCGGGCGGGGAATCATGAAGAGCCACTCCTGCGCGGCCTCGAGTGCCCGGACCGAGCAGAGCGACTGGCCGTCGGTGACCACCGCCACTCCGTCGACCCAACGGAGGTAGCGATCGGCCCGGCCGTCGACACGCATCGGGCCCGCGTCGTCGCCGTCGGCCACGTCGGCACCGGAGATCCGGGCGAACCGCGCGAGCGCGAGATAGAAGGTCAGCAACGACGCGGGACGACTCGTGGCCAGGGCCACGCGCGCAGTCGCGTTCGCAACCTCGCTGATGCGGGCGACGGCGCCGCGCGCCGCGCTGATAGTCAACGCGGGATCGATGCGGGGATCGGCCACGGTCGCGCCGAAGACCCCGCGTACCTCGGCCCACGCGTCGTCGAGCGGCGCCGGACGAAGCCGGTCGCCCGCGGCGCGCTCCACGCCGCGCCGGAGCTCCGACGCGCTCGCCACCGACGGCCGGCCGGCCACGTGCGAGCGCACCAGGACTTGCTCGAGGGTCGGCGGCGGTACGACGTGCTGCGGACCGTCGCGCGCCTCCAGATGCGGCGGCCGATTCCGCGATCTACTCATTGACCTAACTCGCGGGAGCGGCGGGTCGCAGCGCTCACCGCATCGAGGATCGCGGCGCGCACGCGCGCGGCTTCGAGCTCGCGCAGACCGGCCGCGGTCGTGCCGCCGGGCGACGTGACGGCCGCGCGCAGGGCCGCGGGTCCGTCGTCGCTCTGCGCGAGCAGCGTCGCCGACCCCAGGAGCGTCTGCACCACGAGCTGCTCGGCGACGTCGCGGGGTAGGCCTTCGAGCACGCCGGCCTCGATCATCGCCTCGGCGACGAGGAACACGTACGCCGGGCCAGAACCGGAGAGACCGGTTACCGCGTCGAGTGCGGGCTCGCCGACCTCCACGACGATTCCGACCGCGCCGAGGAGCCGCGACGCCAGCTCGAGATGCGGTTCACCGGCGTGACGCCCGCCCGCGATCGCCGACGCGCCGAGCCCGACGAGCGCAGGCGTGTTCGGCATCGCGCGCACGACCGGACGACCGGGCGCCAGCGCTTCGAGCGTGGCGATAGTGACACCCGCGGCGATCGACAACACGAGCGCGTCGATGCGCAACGACGACTCGGCGCCCTGCAGACTGGCGGCCACATCGCCCGGCTTCACCGCGACGATCACCACGTCGGCGTCGGCCACCGCCCACGCGGGGCTGGGAACGACGCGCACTTTCGGGAAGAGCTGTTCGAGGTCGCGGCGACGATCGGGGTCGACTTCGGCAACCGCGAGCTCGTCGGCATCCCAACCGCCGTCGAGGAGACCGCCGAGCAGGGCGGAACCCATCTTCCCCCCGCCGATCATCGCGACACGCGGCATGCGGCGAAGGGTAATCAGATACGTGCACCCAGGAAGACGAACCATCGCGGCGGAGCCGCCCTTTAGGCGGAGGAGTCGCGATTGGAGACGCGGCGCAGGCGCCGCAGCAAAGGCAAATCCGACCGTGCAATGTCGGGCCCGAGGAACCTTCGGCGCAGCCCCGCACTTCCCCGAACGGGGCCGCCCCTCCCGCACCTCGGGCCCGGCAGCTTGCGTCGTCTTGCGACGACAAAACCGACCGTAGCACGCCCGCTCAGCGCACTACAAGACCTTCTGACACATCTTTATCAACTTCTTCGTCGGTGCCCACTGCCGTCAGGACCGCCGGAACCCGATGCCGATCGCTACCTGGAACCAGCGCTCGACGAGCTCGTAGAGCACGCCGATGATGCGATCGAGCTCGTCGACGTCGAGATGCTCGAGCAACACACGCCCGACGAGATAGCAGTCGCCGTCGGGGCCGATCGAGAAGTGCGCGCCGTAGGTCGTGTGGTTGCGCAACAACATGAACCGGTACAGCGCTTCGTGGTTCGCGGGCGGGTCGGGCAGGAAGTACACCTCGTACCGCAACGTGCGCTGATGCAGGTCGAAGTAGATCGTTGCCGCGTCGCGGCCGTCGCAACCGAACCGCACGTACCAGCGCGGGATCTGCGGGTCGTACTCGACGACCTGCACCCATTCCTCGCCGGCGACCGGCCCTTCGAGGTGCGCGGCGATCAGCGCGTGCTTCTCCCGACGAAACGCCTCGTCGAGCGCGAGGTCGCGTTCGTCTTCACCCACGGCGATTGCCCGCGATCAGTCGCAGCGCACGAGGTCCCGCGCGACGAGATCGCCGTAGAGGCGACGGAGCCGAGCGGCGGTGGTAC
>JBBQER010000043.1:0-32520 GCA_038320885.1 Acidimicrobiia bacterium | reverse complement strand
GAAGTTGGGAGGAAGCTCGTCGCACACTTCGTCGTAAGGGTCGGAGAACAACGGCAGCACGTCGTCTTCCTTCCACTTCGCGTGCTCGAGCACGGCGCGGGCGCGCGCGACCTCGTCGGGATGCGACTCGTCGTAGCCCGGTTGATCGATCGGGAACCACATCACGTCGTGCGGGTTCACGAGCGCGACCGTGAGGAACCACGGCTCGTCGAGTGTTGTCGCGTTGGCGCGCAACCAGGCCGCCGCGTTCGACGCGATGATCGGGTCGAAGTGCGCGCCGGTGCCGGCCCATCCCATGAAGTGCCGGTCGTTGCCTTCCCAGTCGGCGAATCCGTACTGGGTCATGTCGGGTGTGGGCGACTGCGAGCAGTGCCACTTCCCGATGTAGCTCGATCGGTAGCCCGCGTCGCGCAGGATCGAGCCGATGGTCGGTATACCGGGATCGAGCTCGGTGTGCTCGGGCATGATCACGTTGTCGACCACGCCGTGCTGAGCGATGTACCGACCGGTGAACAACGAGGCGCGCGACGGCGAGCAGGGCGAGCTGTGCGTGTAGTGGTTGGTGAGCTCGAGTCCCTCGGCGCGTAGCCGCTCGCGCCACGGCAGCCGCACCGACTCGGGGAGCCAACCCCGGTGACGCTCCTGGTCGGAGACCACGAGGAGGATGTTCGGCTGCTTCATCGTGTGTCACACTGCCTTGCGTGGAGGAACGCCCGCCGGTGTGGATCGGTCACGCGCTGCTGACAGTGAGTGACGTCGGCCGCTCCGCGCGGTGGTGGCACGATATCGGCATGCGCGAGATCGAGGAGAACGCTCACGTCGCGGTGCTCGAGTTGCGCGGCGGGACTCACCTGGTGCTCGTGCCCGGCGAACCGAAGCCCGGCGACGCACCGTTCGATCTCATGGTCGAAGACCTCGAAGCGACGCACAAAGACTGGTCCGCACGCGGGGTCGAGGTCGGTCCGATCCAGCGGGGTCGCATTCACAACGCGTTCGAGGCGACGGATCCCGACGGTTACCGCGTGACGGTGAACAGCTCACACGTGGCCGGCACCGTCTGACTCGTCACCCGGCGAAACCGTCGAGGATGCCGGTCAATCCACTCGGTCGGTGCTCTCCGAAGGCGAGCTGTTCGAGGACGCCGAGCCCGACGCGGTCGCCCCAACGCGCGCGCATCACCTGTTGAATGTGGATGTTCCACGGCTCGAGGTTGTCGAGCTCCTCGACTGCGTGCGATTCCGACCCGACCGCGCTCTCGCCGTGCCAGCGCCCGTGGCCCCATTCGGGATGCGTGTACCCGAGACCGCGCATGCGGAAGGTGAGGAGCGGCTCGAGCTCGATGATCTCGTCGCCGCCCTCGTGGCGCAGCAACTGAAGCGTCGCGCCCTCCGAACGGCGCAGCCCCGGCGCCCACCGCACCTTCGCAACCGTGTCGGCCAGGTGCTCGATCTTGCGCTCGGTCGCCTCGAAACCCCACGCGGGCTCATCGGCGCCGATGAGCTGTAAGACGGCCTGACTGCCGATGATGCGATCGCCGTTCGCGCGCTCGAAGCAGAGAAAGTGCGTGCAACAGTCTTCCCAGTTGATCGGCGCCCACAAGAAGAAGATCTGCGGTGCCGCGCGTTCGGGCGCGGCGGGCGCGGGCTCGCCGACCGGTCGTACACCCCACGAGCGGTCCTTGGTGCCGTACATCGAGTCGATCGGAGTCGCCGCGCCCCCGGCCGAGATGTGCCCCGACCAGGTTCCCCATTGCGTCAGCCGCGTCGCGTCCATCACGAGCTTGGTGCCGACGTTCATCATCTGGCGCGGTTCCTCGAGCGCGACCGTGCGGGCCGTGAACGTGACGTCGGCGTCGATCCCGAGATCCGCGGCATCCGCCCGCACCCGGGTGACCCGCAACGGCTCGACCACGTCGATCGTCAGCGGCCCGATGCGCGTCTGCGACCGGTCCTCGGGGATGCGGCCCGACGCGAACACCGAGCGCTGCACGCCGTTGTGCACGACCGCGAACGCACCGTCGATGATGCCGCGGTTCGGGTACACCGCCATGCCCGCCGCGAAGTAGAAGTCTTCGGTGTAGCCGTTGAACCAGAAGCGGTCGTAGTGGTTCGGATCGGCGCTCGCGGTATGCGCGAGCGGCAGCGGGGTCTGGTGGATCGGATAGTCGTCGAAGGGCGTGAGCACGGCGCAGACCGTAGTGCGCCGCTTCCGCTCACGTCGCTGCGTCGGCGAACCGGCGGACGATCTCCGCGAACACCGCGGGGGCGTCAGCGGGATCGCGGTTGAACGCGCGCAAGGTCACGTGCACGTCGGTGGCGCCCGCGGCCACGAGGTCGGGAACGGTGGCCATGCTCCGCGCGAGATCAGGTCGGTCGTCACCGCCCCGCTCGATGCGGAGGGGAGCCTGCACCTGCAACGTTCCCGGATCGCGGCCGGCCGCCGACCACGCTTGCTTGATCTGCTCGGCGCCGTCGGCGATGGCTTCGAGGGTGGCGCCCATGATCGGGATCCACGCGTCGCCCCACTCCACGATCCGCGGGAGGTTGGGCCGCAGCGAGCCGCCGATCCACAGCGGCACGCCACCGGGCTGCAACGGCTTGGGCTCGCAGTAGACGTCGTGGAACTTCACGGTGGGCGTGTCGAGCGCGGCCGGCGTGTCGCGCCACAACACCTTGCACGCCGCGAGCGTGTCGCTCAGCAGCTGCCCGCGGCGGGAGAAGTCGATGCCTTCGGCGTCGTACTCCTCGCGCTGCCATCCGGTGCCGACACCGAGGTCGAGCCGGCCCCGGGAGAGAACATCGAGCGTCGCCGCCTGCTTGGCCAGCAGGACCGCCGGGCGCAGCGGGGCGATCAGGATGCCGGTCGCGAGCCGCACGCGAGTTGTTGCCGACGCGATCGCGGCCAGCACGACCAGCGGCTCGTACCACGGCGCCTCGGGCGGAACGGGGAAGGTGCCCCACGCGTAGTTCTCGGTGTGGGGGCCCATCACGACGTGGTCGACCACCACGATCCGGTCGACACCCGCGTCGTCGGCCGCGCGCGCGAGATCGACGAACCGGTACCACTCCTCGGCGGGGAAGAGCGATCCGTAGTTGGCCAGTCCAATAGTGAGAGTGGGGCGGGTCATGCAAGGATGATCGCACTTCGCATCGGGAGGTCACCATGTACCAGCGAATCGTTGTGGGCGTCGCACGAGTCGAGACCGCGCAGACCGCGGCCCGCCACGGGATCGAGCTGGCGACGAAGCTGGGGGCCGAGCTGCATCTCGTCACCGCGTTCTCGGGCAGCGACACCGGCCCGGCCTCACCCGAGCGCCAGCACGCGGAGGGCTATCTCGAGTCGATCGCGCTGTCGTCGCCGCTGCCGATTCGGACGCACGCGCTCCCCGGAGATCCGGCCGCTGCGATCCTGCGAGTCGCGGGCGAGGTCGACGCCGACCTCATCGTCGTCGGCAACAAGGGCATGCACGGCGCGGGTCGAGTTCTCGGCAGCGTGCCGAACAGCATCGCGCACAAGACCAACTGCTCGATCCTGATCGTCAGCACCACCTGATCGACGTTCGGAGCGCGCTAACTGCCGTCGACGCGAAGCTTCACCCGGTGCGCGATCGCGCGTGACGAGGTGCCGATCCGGAGCTCGAACTCACCGGGTTCCACGGTGTAGTCGTTGCGATCGACGTCCCAGAACGCGAACGCCCGCCGGTCGAGCACCAATGTCACCTCGTCGGTAGCTCCCGCGTCGAGCGACACCTTGGCGAACGCCTTCAGCTCGTGGATCGGTCGGTCGACCGACGCTTCCGCGTCGTGCACATAGCACTGCACGACCTCGGCGCCCCGCCGCGCGCCCGTGTTGCGAACTCCGATGCCGATGCGAACAGTTGCACCGGCGGCCAGCTGTCCGACGCTCACCGCACGGGTGGAAACCGACGGCGGCTCCAGCGAGAACGAGGTGTACGAGAGTCCGTGCCCGAAGCAGAAGCGCGGTTCGATGTTGCGCGCGTCGTACCAGCGATACCCGACGAACACACCCTCCTCGTAGTGCACCTTCCCGACCTCACCGGGATAGCTCTTGAACGCGGGCGTGTCGTCGATGCGAGCCGGGAACGTCGTCGGGAGCTTCCCGGACGGTGAGACATCGCCGGAAAGCACGTCGGCCAGCGCGTTCCCCCACTCTTCTCCGGCGAACCAGCATTGGAGAATGGCGCCGACGCCGTCGCCCCAGCTCATCTCCACGGGTGACGCCGCGTTCACCGCGACGATTGTCCGCGGGTTCACGTCCGCGACGGCGCGTATGAGCTCGTCTTGCGGAGAGGGGAGCACCATCGAATCGCGGTCGACGCCTTCGGTCTCCCAATCGCCGTCGGTGCCGACGACGCAGACGACGATGTCGGCGCGGGTGGCGAGCGCGACCGCACGTTCGAGGAGATCCGGCGGCGCGGGCGGGGTGCAACCGATCGCCAGACCGCCCATCGACGGACCGGCGGGGACGAACTCGACAACGAGGCGGTGGGGCTCGCCCGCGACGAGATCGATCGTCGCCGTCACTTCGGCACTGCCGAAGCCCATGAACGCGTCGCTGCGCCCCGACGGCTGCCAGTTGTCGACAACGACCTCGCCGTCGATCGAGAGCTTGGCCCGGCCGACCTGCACCAGGCCGAACGTCCACTCCCCTGTCTCCGGCGCGACGAGCGTGCCGGTGATACGCATCGAGAACTCTTCGGGCACCTCGGGTGTGAACGGGCCGGTGAACGTGAACCAACCGCGATTCGCGGGCTCGACCAGCACCGGCTCGCCCGCGCGCTCGCGACCAGCGTGGTAGGCGATCTCCAGCGGTCCGTCGAGCACGCCGTCGTCGAGGATCGGCGTCTGCTTGTAGCTCGAGCAGCCCCGCTCGTGCTCGACGCGAAACGTCGCACCGAACCGGTCGCGCAGGCCGGTCAGCGGCGTGACGGGCGTGAACGCCGACACCCGCGCGCTCCCACCGCCCTGGATCATCGCGACCGCCGCGTTCGGCCCGATCACCGCCAGGAGCGGAAGCTCGTCGCCCGTTCCCGCCGCGTTCACCGCCGCGATCGGAAGTGCGTCGTTCCGATTGCGCAGCAGCACAAAGCTCTCGCTTGCGGCTCGACGCGCGACCGCACGGTCCTCGGGATCGTCGATTGACTGCTCGTCGACCGGATCGGGGTGGTCGAGGCCACCGGTGCGCTCGAGCAGCACGAGCAGCCGCCGCACCTTGTCGTCGAGCACCTTCTCGTCCACCTCGCCCGCGCGGACAGCCTCCGCGAGGTGCGACCCGAACCATTGCGCGGGGCCGGGCATCTCCAGGTCGAGACCGGCGTTCGCGGCCGGCACCGTGCTGTGCGTGCCGTACCAATCCGAAATGATCACGCCGTCGAATCCCCACTCCCGTTTCAAGAGCTCGACGAGGAGCGGGTGCTCACTGCAATACGCGCCGTTCAACCGGTTGTACGCGGCCATGACCGACCAGGTACCGGCTTCGAGCACCGCGGCCTCGAAGGGAACGAGCGAGATCTCGCGCAACGTCCGGGCGTCGACTTCGGAGCTGATCGTCATGCGCTCGAACTCGGAATCGTTCGCGACGAAGTGCTTGACCGAACAGCCGACCCCGGTCGACTGCACACCGCCGATGTACGCGACGGCCATGCGCGCCGAGAGAAACGGATCCTCGGAGTAGCACTCGAAGTTCCGGCCCGCGAGCGGGTGGCGGTGGATGTTGACGGTCGGTGCCAGCAACACGTGCGCACCCTTGCGCCGGGCTTCGCCGCCGATGCGCTCGCCGACCGTGCGCACGAGGTCGGGATTCCAGGTCGCGCCGAGCGCAGTGCCGCACGGGAACGACGCCGACGCCCGTCCCGACCACCGTTCGCCGCGCGCGCCGCCGGGCCCGTCGGTGACCTTGAGGGCCGGAATCCCGAGTCGCGGGACGGCGGCCGTGTGCCACAGGTCGACACCGGCAACCATCGCTGCCTTCTCGTCAACCGTGAGCTCGCCCGCAAGCTGATCGATGCGTGCGTTCATGGCCGCATCCTCGCATCCGACCCCGGGTCGACGCATCCGCGCTGCGTCTGCGATTCCGCTCATGGCGGCTTCGTCGCCGGGCCGCTCGGCCACGCTCGCTGTTCGGCGGGATACCCGCCTCGCGACGCTCGCTCTAGTCTCCCCGCATGATCCGCTTCGAGACGCGCGACCACATCGCGACGGTGACGATCGACAACCCGCCGGTCAACGCGCTTCCCGTCGCCGGATGGTTCGAGCTGGCCGACGCGTTGCGCACCGCGGGGCGTGACCCGAACGTGCGCGCCGTGGTCCTGTGCGCGGACGGCAAGGGCTTCCAAGCCGGCGTCGACATCAAGGAGCTCGCTGCCGACTCCACCAACCAGAGCCTGGTGGAGGTCAACCGCGGTTGTTGGGAGGCGTTCGGCGCGGTGTACGACTGCGCGGTCCCGGTGATCGCCGCGGTCCACGGGTTCTGTCTCGGCGGCGGCGTCGGGCTCGCGGGCAACGCCGACATCGTGGTCGCGTCCGACGACGCGACCTTCGGGCTGCCCGAGGTCGATCGGGGCGCGCTCGGCGTCGCGACCCACCTCGCCCGCTTCGTCCCGCAGCACAAGCTGCGCGCGATGTTCTTCCTGGGCTCGATGATCACCGCGCCCGAGCTGCTCGCGTTCGGCACCGTCGAGCGCGTTGTTCCGCGAGCCAAGCTCTACGACACCGCGCTCGAGATCGCGAACGTGATCGCCGCCAAGAGCCCGATCGTGATGCGCCGGGCCAAGGAGTCGCTGAACCTGATCGACCCGGTCGACGTGAAGCGCTCGTACCGCGCCGAGCAGGGCTTCACCTTCGAGCTCAACCTGTGGGGCGACAGCGACGAGCTCCGCCAGGCGTTCGTCGACAAGCGCGACGCGACTCTGCGCGACGACGCGTAACGATCATGCCTGCGAAGCGCCGGTTCTGGGGCTGGGGCGTCGAAGGCGCCGGACCGGACCGGATCCAGCAGGAGAAGATGGGCGAGACCATCGCCGCCCGCTTCGGTGCCGAGCCTCGCACGCCGATCGATCCGCCCACCGTCGACGAACTCGATCTCCGCGCGCCGCGGGTGGCGCCTCCCGATTCGCTCGCGCACCTCTGCACCGTCGACCCCGAGGAACGCGCGGGCCACACGTACGGCAAGTCGTTTCGTGACATCTGGCGCGCGCTGCACCGCGACTTCTCGCAACCGCCCGATCTCGTCGCGATCCCGCAGAACGAGGACGACATCGTCTCGCTGCTCGACTGGTGCAGCGAATCGCGCATCGCCGCCATCCCCTACGGCGGCGGATCGTCGGTGGTCGGCGGCGTGGAGTGCGACGTCGACGACACCTACACCGGCGCGGTCAGCATCGACCTCCGCGCGCTCGACCGGATCGTCGAGATCGACCACACGTCGCGCGCGGCGCGGGTGCAAGCAGGTATATACGGTCCCGCGCTCGAGGACGCACTCCGCCCGCACGGCCTCACGCTGCGCCACTTTCCCCAGTCGTTCGAGTTCTCGACACTCGGCGGCTGGATCGCGACCCGATCGGGTGGCCACTACGCGACGCTCCACACGCACATCGACGACTTCGTCGAGTCGATCCGCGCGGTCACGCCGCGCGGCATCTGGGAGAGCCGGCGGCTTCCCGGTTCCGGCGCCGGTCCCTCCCCCGACCGCATGCTCCTCGGCTCGGAGGGCTCGCTCGGAGTGATCACCGAAGCGTGGATGCGCCTCCAGGACCGGCCGACGTTCCGCGCCTCGGCAACTGCCCGCTTCTCGTTGTTCGGCGCGGGAGTCGACGCGGCCCGCGCCATCGCACAGTCGGGCCTCCACCCCGCCAACTGTCGATTGCTCGATCCGCTCGAAGCGCAACTGACTGGTACGGACGACCAGGGGGACACGCTCCTCCTTATCGCGTTCGAGTCGGCGGATCATCCGCTCGACGCCGCGATCGCGCGTGCGGTCGAATGTGCGCGCGATCACGGCGGCCGGGTCGCCGCCGACGCGATCGTGGTACGCGACGGCAGCGAGGCAACCGGCGTGCGCGAAGGTGCGGCGGGCAGCTGGCGCAACGCGTTCGTGCGCGCGCCCTACACGCGTGACGCGATCGTCGCGCTCGGCGTCATCAGCGAGACGTTCGAGACCGCGTGCACGTGGGACGGGTTCGACGCGCTCCACGACGCGGTCACGACCGCCGCCCTCGACACCGCCGAGGCGGCGGGTGCGTGGCCGGCCGTGATCACCTGCCGGTTCACCCACGTGTATCCCGACGGCCCGGCGCCCTACTTCACCGTGCTCGCGCTGGGCGAGGAGCCGGAACAGCTCGCGCAGTGGGCGGCGATCAAGGCCGCGGCCGCCGACGCGATCATCCAATCCGGCGGCACGATCACCCACCACCACGCGGTCGGACGGGATCACCGGCGCTGGTACGACCGCCAGAGACCGGAGCCCTTCGCCGACGCGCTGCGCGCCGCCAAGCAGGCCCTCGACCCCGCCGGAATCCTCAACCCCGGCGTGCTGATCGATCCCGACAGGTCCTGATCCTCGCTAATCCTTCAGTGGGATCTCTATGCCCCCGAGACGCAGGACGTCGGCGATCGTCCGTCGCGTCACGACCCAATTGTTAGTGCCCGCCACGACGCGGCCTTCCAGCAGGAAGCGCGTCCCGTTGGTGAGGCCCAGTGCGAACGCGACCACAGCGCCGCTTCCCGTCCTGTCGAACCGAACCCGCTCGACCACTACCTCCGAGACGCGGATGTCGGCGAACCGATCCGCGGCACCCAACAGGATCGGGAGGAGTTGCTCACTGTCTTCGATGTAGTCGGCGGCTTCACCGCTCAACAACGAACCGAAGACCATGTTCAGCGCCAGCTCGACCTTCGCGAGCGCCTCGGGATCTTTTGCGTGCGCCGCGCCGAACACGCGAGGCGGCAAGGTGAGGAGTTGCACGTCGAGACTTGCGCCTTCGAGCGCAGCGTGCGCCGCCGCAATGCATACCTCGCAGATGAACGCTCCGGCACCGCCGGCGTAGTGATCGACCTCCCACAGGTCGCGTCCACAAAGGGAACAGTGGGGCGCCGGTTCGGTCGGGACCGTCGGGGCGGAAACTCTCAGTGTCAACACGTCGCGCCCTGGGCCCGAGAGGAGTTGGATCACCTGCGCGCGCACCGCCGGGAGGTCGGCGCCGAGGCTCGTGAGCACCTGGGCCGCGACGCCCTCACCCTCGCGAAGGAGGCCGAGCAGGATGTGCTCGGTGCCGATGTAGTTGTGCCCGAGCTGGAGCGCTTCCCGCAGCGAGAGCTCGAGCACCTTCTTCGCGCGCGGCGTGAACGGGATGTGACCGCACGGTTCAACCGAACCGTGTCCGATGATCGCGACTACCCGCGCGCGTGCGTCGGCGACCGAGATCTCGAGTGCCTCGAGCGCCTGCGCGGCAACGCCCTCACCCTCCTGGATGAGGCCGAGCAGGATGTGCTCGGTGCCGATGTAGTTGTGATCGAGCAGACGAGCTTCCTCCTGCGCGAGAACCACCACGCGTCGGGCCCGGTCCGTGAAGCGCTCGAACACGACTGCAGCCTAGATCGGGCTTCGGCGCGGCCAACTAGCGTCTCGTCTCATGCATCGGGCCGTCATCTTCGACCTCGGTGGAGTCGTGTTCCCGTCGCCGTTCGAGGCGTTCGACGCGCACGACCTCGATGCCGGCTTCCCCGAGGGAACCGTGCGCGCCATCATCCGCACCAGCAGTGAGACCGGCGTGTGGGCTGCGCTCGAGCGCGGCGAGCTGCCGCTGCCCGAGTTCCATGCCCAACTCGAGGCCGAGGCGCTCGCAGTGGGCTTCCAGCTCGACGCCGCGAAGCTCATGGCAACGGTCGCGAGCGGCTTCGGGCCGCGGCCCGCGATGGCGACCGCGATCCGCCGGATCCGCGCGGCAAAACTGCGTACCGCGGCGCTCACGAACAACTGGCCCCGGCCCGACGGCGCGGAGTTCCCGCCGACCGGCAACGACCTCGGCTTCGACGTTGTGATCGAGTCGGCCGTGGTGGGGCTGCGCAAGCCCGACCCGCGCATCTACGAGCTCGCGCTGATCAAGCTCGGGGTCGACGCGCCCGATGCCGTGTTCCTCGATGATCTCGGCATCAACCTCAAGCCGGCGCGGGCGATGGGCATGACCACGATCAAGGTCAGTGATCCCGACGTCGCGCTCGCCGAGCTCGCCGACGTTCTCGGATTCAAGGTGCGCTGATGGAGCTCCTGTGGGTGCGCCACGCCGAACCCGAGCGCATCGCCCCGGGCACCGGCGTGCGCGCCGACCCCGCGCTCACCGCGCGCGGCACCGACCAGGCGCAGCGACTCGCGGCGTGGCTGGCGTTCGAGCCGATCGACGCGCTCGTCTGCAGCCCGCTGCTGCGCGCAATCGACACCGCGGCGCCGATCGCGGCGAGTTGCGGCGTCGAAGTAGAAGTGGTCGACGGCCTCATCGAGTACGACTCGAACTCCGACCACTACATCCCCATGGAGGAGCTGCGGCTCAACAAGGACGAACGGTGGCAGGCGATGGTCGAGGGCCGGTGGGATGCCTTCGGCGCGGATCTGCCCGAGGTCTTCCAGGCCCGCATCGACGAGACGGTGACGGACTTGATCGCGCGCTTCGCCGGTAAGCGCGTGGTTGCCGTCTGCCACGGCGGCGTGATCAACGTCGCGCTGGGATCGGTGCTCGGCGTCGCGCCGCCGCTCTGGTTCGAGCCCGGCTACACGTCGCTCTCGCGCATGATCGCGTCGCGCTCCGGCATCCGTTCGGTCGCGAGCCTGAACGAGCTCGCGCATCTGCAAGCGACAAGGGAGCGACCGTGAACGCAGCCGTCGAGAACGCAGCGGTACGAGTGGAACACGACGGTCCGGTCACGATCGTCACCATCGATCGGCCGGAGGTACGCAACGCGGTCGACCGTCCGACCGCGGCGTTGCTCGCCGACGCGTTCCGCGCGTTCGACGCCGACGACGCGAGCTCGGTCGCGATCCTGACCGGCGCCGGCGGCACCTTCTGCGCGGGCGCCGACCTGAAGGGCGTTGGTGCGGGCCGCGGCAACGCTGTGACCGAAGACGGCGACGGACCGATGGGCCCGACGCGCATGCTGCTCACCAAGCCCGTGATCGCCGCCGTCGAGGGGCACGCAGTAGCCGGCGGACTCGAGCTCGCGGTCTGGTGCGACCTACGCGTCGCGGCGCGCGACGCCGTGTTCGGC
The DNA here is from genome assembly GCA_038320885.1 of Acidimicrobiia bacterium. GTDB lineage: Bacteria > Actinomycetota > Acidimicrobiia > IMCC26256 > PALSA-610 > JBBQER01. The sequence goes on along the minus strand of JBBQER010000043.1, from coordinate 21,244 downwards.
GTGTTCTGCCGGCGTTGGGGTGTGCCGCTCGTCGACGGCGGCACGGTTCGCCTGCCGCGCTTGATCGGTCATTCGCACGCCCTCGACCTCATTCTCACGGGACGCGGTGTGAGCGGCAACGAAGCCCTGGGGATGGGCCTCGCCAACCGGCTGACCGATCCCGGCGGCGCGCTCGCGGCCGCGCGGACACTGGCGCACGAGCTCGCGGCGCTCCCGCCGCGGTGCCTCCGAGAAGACAGACTCTCTTCATACGAGCAGTGGGGCGCGCCGATCGACGAGGCGATGTACATCGAGCTACGGCACGCGCAGGTAACGCTCGCCTCGGGCGAGTCGCTCGAAGGCGCGATCCGCTTCGCCGAAGGCGCCGGTCGCCACGGCGCTCCTGCCTGAAGTTCTAAACTGCCCCGCTATGAGCGACGCCCGATGAGCACCGCTTCGACTCCCGCGGTCCCGCGCGAGCGCACCGTCGCCGATGTCATGTCCCGGCCGGTCGTGACGGCGCAGCCCGCCGAAACGGTCGCCGTGGCCGCCCAGCGCATGAGCGACGGCAAGGTCGGTTCGGTGGTGGTGATCGACCACGACGACCGCGCGATCGGCATCCTCACCGAACGCGACATGATCCGCCTGGCCGCGGCCGGCTCCGACGCGTCGACCGCCAAGGTGTCGGAGTGGATGACCGGCGAGCCCGACACGATCGACCCGAATGTCGAGGCCCGCGCCGCGTTCACGAAACTCGCCCAGCACGGCTACCGCCACATTCCCGTCGTCGACGGGCAGCGGCTCGTCGGCATCGTCTCGATGCGCGACCTCATGCGCGTCGCGATGATCCAGCCCGCCGAGGCGCAGGCCCACGAAGTTCCGAAGGGCCTCGAAGGCGTGGTGGTCGCCGACACGACGGTCGGCGACGTGCGCGGCCTCGAAGGCTTCTACCACTACCGGCAATACAGCGCGGTCGATCTCGCGCAGACGCGCCCGCTCGAAGACGTGTGGTACCTGCTGTTCAACGGGGAGCTGCCCGCGACCCTTGCGCAACGCGAAGCCTTCGCGGCCGACATCCGCGCCCGGCGCGTCATCCCCGAGGCGGTTGCGTCCGTGCTCCCCGCGATCGCGCGCGCGGGAGACACCTTCGTCCCGCTCGACGCGCTGCGTACCGCGGTCTCGCAGTTCGGCGCGACGCTCGGATTCAAGCCTTCGCTCGATGTCGACGCCGCCACGTTGCGCGAGAACGCGATGTCGACGTGCGCGGTCACGCCCACATTGATCTGCGCCCTCTGGCGCGTGCGCCAGGGTCTCGAGCCGATAGCGCCGCACGCCGAGCTCGGGTACGCCGCCAACTATCTCTACATGATGCAAGGCCGCGAGCCCACCGCCGAGCACGCGGCTGCGGTGGAGAAGTACCTCATCTCGACGATCGACCACGGTTTCAACGCCTCGACGTTCACCGCGCGCGTCATCACGTCGACCGGCGCCGACCTCGGGGCCGCGGTGGTCGGCGCGATCGGTGCGCTCTCGGGCCCGCTGCACGGCGGTGCACCGAGCCGCGCACTTCAGATGCTCGACGAGATCGGAACCGCCGACCGCGCCGAAGCATGGTTGCGCGCCGCGGTCGAGCGCGGCGACCGGTTGATGGGCTTCGGCCACCGCGTCTACAAGACCGATGATCCGCGCTCGCTCATGCTGCGCGGCGTCGCCGAAAGCCTCGGCGGCGAGAAGATGGACCTGGCCCGTCACATCGAGGCGACCGCGGTGAAGGTGCTCGAGGAGTTGAAGCCCGGCCGGCGCCTCTATACGAACGTGGAGTTCTACGCCGGCATCGTCATGGACCGCTGCGGCATCCCGCGGGAGTTGTTCACGCCGACGTTCGCGTCGAGCCGCACGATCGGTTGGTGCACGCACGTGCTCGAGCAGGCGGCCGACAACCGCCTCATCCGCCCGAGCGCGCAATACGTCGGCCCGCCGCCACCGCAGCCGGTCCCGCCGATCTCCTGACGCGGTAGCTTCCGCGCCATGACCAAGACCTACCCGCGCGAGGAGATCGAAGCTGCCGTCCGGCGTCAGCGCGAGTTGAACGACACGCAGCAATGGGACGCGTACGCCGACCTCTTCACCGACGACGGCATCTACGTCGAGCACGAGATGGGGACGTTCCGCGGCCGTGAGGCGATCCGGGAGTGGATCGTGCCGTGCATGGCGCCGTTCGTGAACGCGGGGTGGGACTACCCGCTCGACTGGTGCGTGATCGACGGCAACCGCATCATCTTCCGCTGGCTCAACCGGCTGCCCAACCTCGACGGCCGGGCCGAGCCGTATCAATTCGCGGGCATCACCGTGCTCGAGTACGCGGGCGACGGAAAGTTCTCGTACCAGGAAGACGTGTACAACATGAAGGAATGTGAACGCGTCATGAAAGACTGGTTCGCCGCGGGCGGCAAGCTCTGATCAGATTTCCCGCCGCAGCGCTTCGACCAGATTCGGCTGCATCAGATCGAGCTTCAGCTCGAGCAGGTCGAACAGCTGGATGGGTGGACCGTCGTGGTGCTCCGACAACTCGGCCGGTAGGCGCCAACTCACGAACGGTGCGCCCGCGGCAATGGCGTCCAACGCCGGGCCTTGGCGTGTCGAAGCCGCCGCCCGAGAACTGCAGCCGGGGCACATGAACCAGTACGACCACTCGGCGTCGTCGAGGCAGACCCGCACGGTAACGGTGTCGGGATCAACCCGAACCCCGCAACAATCCGGACACTCGACCTCGATGGCGAACGGGCTTTCCATGGGGACCAGGGTGCCCACGGATGGAACCGACGAAACGTGGCCGGGCGGCCCCGACCTCGACTTAGTGCGCGGCGGCCTCGAGGACCGCCCGGGCGATGAGCCGGTGGCCGATCTGCGACGGGTGGATGTCGCACTCGCCGTCGTCGAAGGCCACGAGCAGTCCGGTGGTGCACGTGTCGCCGTGGTGCCGGTCCGCGTAGCGGGTGAACAGGGCGGCCACGTCGGCGAAGGCGACGTGCGTGCGGCGCGCCGCCCGCTCGATCGCCACATCGAGGTCGGCGAGCGCGTCCGGGAGACCCGGCACCGGGTAGTACCCAACGAGCACGACTCGACCGTGGTACCCGGCGGCGCGGAGACTTCGCACGACCTGCACGAGGCTGTCCGTGACCTTCGGGAGCTGGTCGGCGAGGCAGGCCTCGAAGTCGCCCGGCTCCTCGGCGGCGTCGCCGCACAGCACGAACTCGCCGCCGCCGCCCTGGACAGAGATCAGCGCCGGTCGCACGCCGGAATGCAACGCGTCGATCGCAGCATCGACCTGCGTCGCGTCGTAGTCGGTGTGGAGGAACGGGAGGCCCTCGCCGCGGAAGAAGTCGCGCGCGTCGAAGCAGCCGTTGTCGAGCGCGTCGAGCGAGACCAGTGCCTGCGCGGTCTGGCCGGGGCAGGCGAAGTTCGTGGTCTTCAGGCGCGTGTGCTTACCGATGATCTCGGGGTAGCCGACGAAGCGCTCGGGGATCCAAGGGTCCTCGAGCAACGGCGAATACCCGAACGGCACGGAATCGCCGAGCGAGAAGTACGCCCGCTGGTGGTGCCCGCGGTGCCCGCGGCTCTCGTCGGTCCGGCCGCTCGCGCCGGAGACGCCCGGAGCGAGGAACACCGCGGCCGACGCCAGACACGCGGCGACGGCGATCACCCGGAAACGGATGCTTCGACGCATGGCAGCCCAACCTCCTACTCGATCGGAACGCCGCGTCCTGCGCGTCCCTCGCCCGGCGCGACACGCCTCGCGGCGGGCATGGTCATCGTCCGGTACCTAGCGGGCTCCGCCCAGGGTGCAGGCACGCCGCGCGTGGGGCGGCCTGGGTCCCGGCGGCGTCCCCTGTCAGCCGGTCGCGTCGGCAGCCGACGCTCCGGGTCGCCGACGACGACAGAGCCGTCCGTCGGATCCGTCTCGTGCTGATCCCATGCCAAAGCTTCGGCCCAGAACGGTGCAAGAAGCTCTGGACCGCAGGCGTCGATGACGAGCGTCGTCCACTGCGCCGGCACCCGTACAGATTGCCGGCGCGGGTGCAGTCATGCGAGGTACTCGCTGACCGATGCGCCCGGCTCGGAACGCTTCCCGCGAGGGGACGGTTTGGAGACTTCGCCCCTTGGCGTGTGGACAAGCCGCGGTCGGTCGGTGCCCGGAAGAGGATTCGAACCTCTACGCCCCCGAAGGGACCGGCGGGTTTAAGCCGCCTGCGTCTGCCATTTCGCCACCCGGGCCGCGCCGATCGAGGCTACGCCGCCGCGGAGACTCCCGGTGCCGCAACGGCGCCGAGCAACGTCGCGCGCATGCGCCCCGCGGCGGCGCCTTCCAGACGGTTCGCGATCACGATGCCTTCGACCATGTCGGCGAGCACGTCGGCGAAGACCCGATCGCGCAAGACGACCGCGACCACCGGGCCGCCCGGGAGCCGACGGATCGTACGCGCGGCTCCGGGGCGACGCGGTGGAGAGCGGAACGCCGGAACCGTGAGCCCCGCCGCCCGGGCCGCGGCACCCAGGTGCCGCGCCGCGTGGGCAAAGCGAACAGTCGACGATCGGTCCATCACCGATCATTGAACACTCCCCCTGAGACAGGTTCTCCGGAGGCGGGTTGCTTCTCGGCGACGATTCCGGTTGGCTTCTTCGGATGGCCGACGCCGACCGCCCGAAGCGACCTGATATCTCGGCCGTGCCGGGCCCCGACGTCGACCTCGTGGCGGAAGCCGAGGTGCTCGACCAGAAGGGCCAACTCGTCGCCGTTCCCTGGCGCGGCCGGCCCGACGAACCCCGTGTCCAGGGCGTCCGCCGATCGGACGTCGACGCGTGGGGCCGCAGCGAGCACATGCGAGCGCTCACCCGCCGGCTCTACGACCCCATCTACAAGCACTGGCACCGCGTCGAGTGGGAGCACTTCGACCGGCTGCCGACCAGCGGCGGCGCGCTGATCGTCGCCAATCACGCGGGCGCCATCCCGCCCGACGCCCCCGCGATCATGCACGGGATCGAGACAGAGCTGCATCGCAAGGTCTACGGCCTCGCCGAGAACCTGTTCCGATCCCTGCCGGTGGTGGGCACCCTCTGGGCGCGCGGCGGTGGTGTCGCCGCGCATCCCGACAACGCCTACCGGCTCCTGCACGACGAAGGTCAGCTCGTGCTCGTGTTCCCCGAGGGCGCCAAAGCCACAGGCAAGCGCTTCACCGAGCGCTATCAACTGCACCGATTCGGGCGCGGCGGGTTCGTCGAGATCGCCATGCGCGCGGGTGTACCAGTGATTCCCATCGCGGTCGTCGGGGCCGAAGAAGCGATGCCGATCGTGTTCAAGAGCAGTCGCGCCGCAAAAATGCTCGGCATCCCGTATTTTCCCGTGACCGCGAACATGCTCATGATGGGCCCGCTCGGGCTCGTCGGTTATTTCCCGTCGAAGTTCCGGCTGCGCGTGCTGCCGCCGGTGCACTTCGACGTCGCGGCCGATCAGGAGCGCTACTCGCGCAGCCGCGTGATGGACGAGTCGGAGCGCATCCGCCAGACGGTGCAAGAAGCGCTCTACGACATGCTGCGCACCCGTCGCAGCGTCTGGTTCGGGTAGCTCGCCGTGCGCGTGCTCGTGACGGAATTGAGCACGTTCTGGGCCAGGGCCCGAGCGGCCCTTCAGAGCGGGACAATCTGATGCGCGTGCTCGTTACCGGGTTGAGCACGTTCTGGGGTGGTCGGGTCGCGCAGGAGCTCGAGCGCCGGCCGGATGTCGAGGTCGTCGTGGGCGTGGACACGACAGATCCGCGCATCCCGCTCGAACGCACCGAATTCGTGCGCACCGACTCGACGTACTCGATCCTCGCCCGCATCGTCGCGGCGACGCAGGTCGACACGGTCGTGCACACGCACCTCATCGTCGACTCCACCCAAGCCAGCGGCCGCACGCTCCACGAGATTAACGTGATCGGAACCATGAGCCTGCTCGCGGCCGCGGGCGCGTCGGGAAGCCCGGTGCGCAAGGTCGTGCTCAAGAGCTCGGGTCTCGTGTACGGCGCGAGCCGGGCGGATCCGTATTTCTTCCGCGAGGAGATGACGCGCACGAGCGCGCCTACCACGAACGTCGAGCGGTCACTGCTCGAGGTGGAGGCGTTCCTGCGCGATTTCGCCGACGACAGCCCGCACGTGACGGTCACGCTGCTGCGATTCACCAACGTGCTCGGCGACGACCTCGACACGCCGTTCGCGCTCGCGCTCCGCCGGCCGGTGGTGCCCGAGATCCTCGGCTTCGACCCGCGCGTGCAGTTCGTGCACCAGGCCGACGTTGTCGGCGCGCTGATGTACGCGACGAACAACGACGTTCCCGGCGTCTACAACGTGGCCGCCGACGGCAACATGCCGTGGAGCGAAGTGTGCACGTTGGTGGGCAAGCCGCGCGTTCCGCTGTCGCCGTGGCTCACGAACATCGCGGCCGAGCCGCTGCGGCGGCTGCGCCTCTGGGATCTTCCACCCGAAGCGCTGCAGCTCCTGCGCTTCGGTCGGACGATGGACAACACGCGCTACCAACAGGCGGGATTCCGCTACCAGTATTCGAACGTGGCAACGGTCGAGGCGTTCGCGCGCGGCTTGCGCCTCGCCAAGACGATCGGTGACAAGAATCCGACGTATCGCTACGAGCGCGAGGTCGAAGACTTCTTCCGCCACTCACCCGCGGTGATCCGGAACGACTGATGGATCCCACCTGATGGAACACCTCCGCGTCGAGCAGCGCGATGCGGTCGCCGTGATCACGCTCGTCGATCGCGAACGCCGCAACGCGATGACCGCGACGATGGTTGCCGAGATCGTCGAGACGTTCGACGCGCTCGAAACCGACGATGCAGTGGGCGCGGTGGTGCTCACGGGTGAGCCGCCGGCGTTCTGCTCCGGCGCAGACCGCGCCGCGCTCGGCTCGCTGTCGGACGAGCGGACCGAGGGCGGCCGGCGCTCGATCACGTCGATCTACGAGGGGTTCCTGCGCGTGCTCCGTTCCCCGCTGCCGACCGTCGCCGCGGTCAACGGTCCCGCGGTCGGCGCGGGCATGAACCTCGCGCTCGCGTGCCATGTCCGTATCGCGGGCGAATCGGCTCGGTTCGACACGGCGTTCCTGCGCATCGGCCTGCACCCCGGTGGCGGGCACGCCTGGCTGCTCGACCGCGCGGCCGGACCGCAGGCCGCGGCGGCGATGGTGCTGTTCGGCGACCGTCTCGACGGCGCGCGCGCAAGGGAGGTCGGCCTCGCGTGGGCGTGCTATCCCGACGACCAGCTCGTCGACCGGGCGGTCGAGTTCGCCGCACGCGCCGCCTCGGTTCCCAAGGAGCTGAGCGCGGCGGCGGCGGCTACGCTGCGCGAAGTTCCGTGGCTGGAAGATTTCGATGCCGCAGTTGCCGCGGAAGTGACCCGCCAGGCCTGGTCCCTCAGTCAGGGCTGGTTCGGACGAAGGGTGTGAACGGCGTGGAGACGTTTCGCTGCCCGGCCTGCCTGTTCCTGCTCACCGACCCCGCGCCTCGTCGGTGCCCGTCGTGCCGCAAGCGCCTCGGCGAACGCCACCCTCCGATCGTGCTCGTCGACCGGACGAAGTTCGCCGCCCACGAGCCGCTCCACATCGATCTGGTTCTCGCGGAGCGCGCCGAGCACGAGCAGCAGTCCCGGCCCGCCGAGCCTCCGGTCACCGAGCCTCGCGTCACTTCTCTGGCCGCCGCGTTGGAACGCCAGCAGGTCGGCACTCGGCCGGCGGTTCACCGGCCGTCGGTGTCGCCGCCGGCGCCGCCGGTCCGGCCGGCTCCCGTCGGCGGCGAGCCCGACTCCATCCACCACACGACGATCTACCAGCCATCGCAGTTCGATCCCGAGATGCGCCAGGTGCTCGACAATCTCTACCGCAAGGCGCGATCGCAGACCGACGACTACGACGAGTACTACGACGACGGGCCCTAGGCGCGCGGCGCAACGAACTGCGCCAGCAGCTCGTCGCCGCGCTCGCGCCATTCCTCCACGGTGATCGCGTAGCGGATGTGATCCTCGTAGATGCCCTGAATCTGCAGGAACCGCTGCGCCGTCCCTTCGTCACGAAGTCCCAACTTCTCCGCGACCCGTCGACTGGGCTCGTTGCGCGGCACGATCGCCGCCTCGAGCCGATGCATGCGCAACGTCTCGAACGCGTACCGGATCAGCAACACCACACCTTCGGGCACGTACTCGTTGCCGCCGCATGCTTCGTCGACCCAGTAACCGATGTAGCCCATCTGGAACGGGCCGCGCTGCACGCTGCCAAGGCTGACCTCGCCCGCGAAACGGCCGTCGGCGAGGAACAAGCCGAAACCGTACGCGGCGTCGAAGTGACGCTGGCGCTCCCACGCCGCGCACCGCGCCCGGAAGGCTTCGTAGTCGAGCGCGGGATCCGCGCTCCCCGCCTCGGGGACCGGTTCCCAACGCTCGAGCCACTCGCGGCAGCGCAACCTGACTTCGCGCCACGCGTCCCAGTCGTCAGGCCGCAACGGCCGGAGCAAGACCCGGGAACCGACGAGCTCAGTCATGCTTTCCCGCTCTCGGCCGTACCGGCCGGGCCGCTCGGGCCCCGCTCGCTACTCGGCGGGATACCCACCTCGCGACGCTCACTCATGTCAGGCGCTCTGCGCGATTGCGTCAAGGGTCGCCGGATCCTCGAGTCCGGAGAGATCGCCGGGCGCGTCGCCCGTGACGACCGCACGAATCGCACGCCGGAGCACCTTCGCGCTGCGCGTCTTCGGCAGCGCGCTCGTGAACCGCACCTGCGCGGGCTTGAACGACGGACCCAGAGCGGCGACGACGCGCGTCGAGATGTCCGCGCGCAACGCGTCGTCGGCGGCGAACCCGGGCCCCACGACGGCGAAGACCCAGAGCGCCTCGCCCTTCACCTCGTCGGGTACGCCGATCGCGGCCGCTTCCGTCACCGAGGGATGCGCGACCACGATCGTCTCGACCTCCGCAGGCCCGAGGCGCTTGCCCGCGAGCTTGATCGTGTCGTCGGAGCGGCCGTGCAGGAACCATTGACCGTCGTCGGAGACGCTCGCGAAGTCACCGTGCCACCACACGTCGGGCCAGCGTGACCAGTAGGTCTCGATGTAGCGCTGCGGATCCTTGTACAGGCCGCGGGTCATGCCCGGCCACGGTTTCGTGCAAACCAGCTCGCCGACTTCGCTGCGTACCGGCCGGCCGTGCTCGTCGAACACGTCGACGGCCATGCCGAGCGCAGGCCCGCCGAGGGAGCACGCCGACAAGGGTGCAACCACATGCGGCGAGAGGAAGCACGCGCCGACCTCGGTGCCGCCCGAGATGTTGATGACCGGACACCGGCCGCCGCCGACGACGTCGAAGTACCAGTGCCACGGTGCGTCGTTCCACGGCTCGCCGGTCGAGGCGAGAACGCGCAGCGACGAGAGGTCGTGCGCACGCACCGGCCCGTCGCCGTGGGCCATCAGCGCCCGGATCAGGGTCGGCGACACCCCGAGCACATTGACCCGGTGTCGCTCGACGAATGCCCACAGCCGGTCGGCATCGGGGTAGTCGGGCGCACCGTCGTAGAGGAGAAGCGTTCCGCCGTTGGCGAGGGTGCCGACGATCTCCCACGGTCCCATGATCCACCCGATGTCGGTGAGCCAGAACAGCCGCTCGCCCGCGCGCAGATCCATCTGGAACGCGACTTCCTGTGCGATCTTCACGAGGAAGCCGCCGTGCACGTGCACCGCGCCCTTGGGCCGGCCGGTCGTGCCGCTCGTGTACGCGACGAGCAGCGGGTGTTCGCTGTCTACTTCGGCTGCATCGAAGCGATCCGGCTGATCGCGTGTGAGCTCGTCAAGTGTGAGGTCGCGACCTTTCTGCATCGGCAGGTCGCGGCGGCCGAGGCGGGGGACGACGACCACGGTATGCACCGTCGCAACCTGTTCGACCGCGGCATCGGCGGTTGCCTTCATCGGCACCGCCTTGCCTCGGCGCGTGAAGCCGTCGGCGGTGATGAGCGCGACGGCACCCGCGTCGTCGAGGCGCACCGCGACCGCGTCGGCGCCGTACCCGGAGAAGATCGGCAAGAAGACCGCGCCCAGCTTGGCCACCGCGAACAACGCCGCCACCGTCTCCGGGATCATCGGGAGGAACAGGCCGACGGCGTCGCCGCGTTTCACACCGCGTGCGGCCAGTCCCGATGCCATGCGATCGGTGAGCGTGCGCAGCTCGGACCACATGAGCGTCCGAACGTCACCTTCCTCGCCTTCCCAAACGATCGCGGCGCGGTCACGAGTTGCGGGATCGTCGGCGTGCCGATCGACGCAGGTGACCGCGATGTTGCACCGACCGCCGGTGAACCACTTCGCCCACGGGATGCCGTCGTTCACGTCCAGCACGTGTTCGTACCGCCGCGAGAAGCGGATGTCGAGAAAGCGTACGACCGCGTCCCAAAACCATTCCGGCTCGTCGATGGAGCGCGCGACGAGGTCGGGAAAGTCGGCGATGCCCTCGGTGGCCATGAAGCGCGCAACGTTGCTGTCACGCAGCAAATCGGCGTCGGGGCGCCAAACGACGGGAGGAGCGGTCACCGGCGGGGAATCTACCCGTGTGTCGCGAGCCGGTAGCGTGCGAAGCGTGGCCGAAACGAACGTCGACGACCCGTTGGTATGGATTGACCTCGAGATGACCGGCCTCGAAGTCGAGAGCGATGTCATCGTCGAGATCGCGTGCATCGTGACCGACGCCGAGCTGACCACCCTCGATGACGGCATCGAGCTCATCGTCCACGCCGACGCGGCATCGCTCGCGCGGATGGGCGACTACGTGCGCGAGATGCACACCAAATCGGGACTCCTGCCCAAAATCGAGCAGTCGGACATCGACGTCGCCGGCGCCCAGAAGGCGGTGCTCGAGTACGTGCGAGCGCATGTGCCGACCGCCGGATCGGCACCCCTGTGCGGGAACAGCATCGGCACCGACCGCCGGTTCCTTGCTGCGTACATGCGCGAGCTCGACGACTACCTGCACTACCGCAGCATCGACGTGTCGTCCCTCAAGGAGCTGTGCCGCCGCTGGTACCCCGCGGTCTACAAGAAGCGCCCCGGCAAAGCCGAGCACCACCGCGCCCTCGACGACATCCGCGAGTCGATCGAAGAGCTCCGCTTCTACCGCGAGCACCTTTTCGTCGAACCGGCGTGAGTTGGCGACCGTATAGGTAGCGAAGTCACGCCGGTTCGCTTTTAGAGCAGCTCGTTCAGGGCGCCGAGGAGCGTGGTCACGGATTGCTCGCGGGCGCCGTGGCCCATGAGGCCGATGCGCCAGCCTTTGCCGGCGAGCTCGCCGAGGCCGCCGCCGACTTCGATGTCGTAGCGATGGAGCAGCTCGCCCCGGATCTTCGCATCATCGACACCGTCGGGGAGCCAGGCCGACGTGAGCTGCGGGAGGCGTCGCTCCTGCGCGAACAAGCGGAATCCCAGCGCGGGCAACGCCTCCTGCAGGTGCGCGCCGACCTGGGCGTGACGTGACCACGCGGCGTCGAGGCCTTCGTCGAGCACGACGCCGAGCCCGGCGTGGAGGGCGTACAGCATCGAGATCGGCGCGGTGTGGTGATAGCGCCGCGCGCTGCCGACGTAGTCGGCGATGAGGCCGAGGTCGAGATACCACGACTGCGGCGGGTTCGCCCGTCCGCGAATGCGCGCGACCGCGCGATCCGAGAAGGTGACCGGCGAGAGCCCGGGTGGAACACCAAGGCACTTCTGGGTGCCGGAGTACGCGGCGTCGATCCGCCACTCGTCGACCGTCACCGGGATGCCGCCCAGCGAGGTGACCATGTCGACGACCAACAAGGTGTCGGTCTCACCGATCGCGGCTAGCGGGGCGACGTCATTCGCGACTCCGGTCGACGTCTCCGCGTGCACGACCGCGAGCACACGCGCGTGCGGATGCGCACGTTGCGCATCGAGCAGTCGTTGCGGATCGATCGCGCGGCCCCACGGCTCGTCGACGCGCACGACCTCGGCGCCGCAGCGCCGCGCCACCTCGCACATGCGCTCGCCGAATACGCCGTTCACGCCGATGATCGCGGTGTCGCCGGGCTCGATCAGGTTGACGAAGCACGTCTCCATGCCTGCCGAACCCGTACCGCTCATCGGCAACGTCAACGTGTTGACGGTTTGGAATACGGCTCGTAGCCGATCGCCGATCTCGTCGAGCACGGCGAGGAAGTCGGGATCGAGATGCCCGAGGACGGGACGCTGGAGCGCCTCCATCACCTCGGGGTACGGATTCGACGGGCCGGGCCCGAGCAACAGTCGTTCCGGGTGGGTCATGCCCGGAAGCTACGTGATCTACCCGGTCGATCTACCCCGTCGATCTACCCCGTCGATCTACTGGGCGATCGAGCGGGCGAGACCGTCGAGGATGTCGGCCTCGGAGACGAGCAGCTCGTCGAAGCCCCAGTGCCGCATCACCGCGACGACGACGATTACGCCGCCGACGATCACGTCCACGCGACCCGGTTCGAGGCCGGGATTGTGCCGGCGCCGGGCAATCGGCTCGGTCGCGAGCGTGCGGAAGATCTCCTCGGCCGCCGCACGCGACAACCGGAAATGATCGATGCGCGCGCTCTCCGACGCGTCGACGCCGAGCTCGATCGCGCCCATCGTCCACACCGTTCCCGCCGTCCCGATGAGCGTCTTCGCGTGCGCGGCGCCGCTGACCGCGCGGTCGACGTCGGTGAGGTGGTCGCGCACGACGGACACCGCGACGCTCAGCTCCTCGGGCGTCGGGGGATCGGAGTGGAGGTACTGCTCCGTGAGCCGCACGCAACCGACGTCGATCGACATCAATTCCTCGGGCCGCTCGACGCCGGCGATGAACTCCGTGGAGCCACCACCGACGTCGACGACGAGATACGGCTCCGGCTCCGCGATGCCGGCGGTCGCGCCGAGGAACTCGAGGCCGGCCTCGTCGGCTCCGCTCAGCAGCTCGGGCCGTACCCCCATGATTCGCTCCACGGGGTCGAAGAACTCGTCCCGGTTGGTCGCGTCACGCGACGCGCTGGTCGCGGTCATGCGGACCCGTGCCACGTCGTGCGCGGCGATCACTTCCTGGTATTCGGTCAGCACGGCGACAGTGCGCGCGATCGCGTCGGGATCGAGCCGGCGCGTCTCGTTCACGCCCTGACCGAGGCGCGTGATCCGCGTCCGGCGGTCGATGGTTGTCAGCCGCCCGTCACGACCGGAACCGTCGACGTCGGCGACCAGCAAGCGGACCGAGTTCGTCCCGATGTCGACGGCCGCGACGCGCGTCATCGCGCATCGTCCTCCGCGAGCGCGGTCGCGACCCAACGCCCGACCGGATCGTCGCCACCGGCGTGGTGCCACGCGTAGTGCGCGTGCAGGCACTTCACCCCGCGCCGCGTCCCACCGACCCCACCGTGCGGACGCGGGCCCTCGTATTCGTCGGGAATCGCCGCGTCCCGCTCCGCCGCGTACCGATCGTGCGCCGCCTGGAGCTCGCCCGCGTCGACCGCGGCCTCTGCGGCGCGCACACCACCGGCCGACTCGATCCGGGCGACGCGCGTCCCGAGTGACGGGTCGACGAGCCAGAAGCGGGTCGGCATCGGTGTGCCGTCGTCGAGCAGCGGCGAGTTCCGGATCACCAGGGGCTCACCGGCCGAGCCGCGCACCACGATCTCGAACGCACCGCGCGGCGCGCGCCCGAGCAGGACGGTGAGCGCAGCGACGTCGGAATCGGTGACCGGCACGGAGCCGAGTCTACGAAAGCGCGCGAATCAGGGAACGGTCGTGGTCGTGGTCTCGTCCGAGCTCGCCGGCGTCTCGACCACGTTGTATGCCTGCTCTCCGGGCATCACCATGTTGAACTGCTCACGCGCCAGGCGCTCGATCTCGCTCCGCGTCTTCAGCCGGCTCGCTTGGCGTGCCAGCACCTGGTTCTGGGCCTCGAGCACTTCGACTGCGTGCGCAGCGCGGCCGACCTGGCGCTTCTGCGCCAGGTACGAGCGCGTCGGGAACACGAACACGAACATCATCGCGACCAGCGCCAGCGACGCGACCGCGATGCGAGTGCGCGGCGCCCAGGCGATGCGTCGCGCCGCTTGGGCTCTCGACTCCGCGTCGACATCGCCGCCGGCGTCCGCACCCGCGTCGACATGGGCTTCCGGGTCCGCGCCCGTCGGCCCGTCGATCGAAGCGTCGATCGAGGCCTCGGCCGCATCGTCAACCGGATCCTCGGATGGTTCGTCGGTCGTTTCGTCACTCATGTGGCACTCGCAAACACGCGTCCGCCCAGGTACGCGGCACCCTCGCCGAGATCCTCTTCGATCCGCAGGAGCTGGTTGTACTTGGCGACGCGGTCGCTGCGGGCGGGCGCGCCGGCCTTGATCTGGCCGCAGTTGGTGGCGACGGCGAGATCGGCGATCGTCGCGTCCTCGGTCTCGCCGCTGCGGTGCGACATCACCGCGGTGTAGTCGTTCGTCATTGCCAGCATCACCGTGTCGAGCGTCTCGGTGAGCGTTCCGATCTGGTTGACCTTCACCAGGATCGAGTTGGCCACATCGGCCTCGATGCCTCGGCCGAGTCGCTCCGAATTGGTCACGAAGACGTCATCGCCGACGATCTGCACGCGCGCGCCGAGTTGCTTGGTGAGCGCGGCCCAACCGTCCCAGTCGTCCTCGGACATGCCGTCTTCGATCGAGACGATCGGATAGCGATCGCAGAGTGTCGTGAGGTAACCGACCATGTCGTCGGAGCTGAGAGTCCGGCCCTCGCCGCGCAGTTGGTACGCGCCGTCGGCGTAGAACTCCGTCGCCGCGGCGTCGATCGCCAGCGCGAGCTCCGCCCCCAGCTTGAAGCCCGCGCGCTCGATGGCTTCGACGAGCAGCTTGAGCGCGGCTTCGCTCGACGGCAGGTCGGGTGCGAAGCCGCCCTCGTCGCCCACGCCCGTCGAAAGGCCACGCTCCTTCAGGAGGCCCTTGAGCGCGTGGTACGTCTCGGCGCCCCACCGCAACCCTTCGGCGAAGCTCACCGCTCCGACGGGAACGATCATGAACTCCTGGATGTCGACGTTGTTGTCGGCGTGGACACCGCCGTTGAGCACGTTCAGCATCGGCACCGGCAAGATGTGCGCGTTGGTGCCGCCGACGTAGCGGTAGAGCGGCATGTCGCACTCGTCGGCCGCGGCCTTGGCCGCGGCGAGCGACACGCCGAGGATCGCGTTGGCGCCGAGCCGCCCCTTGGCATCCGTGCCGTCGAGCGCGCAGAGCGTGGCGTCGAGCCCACGCTGGTCGGCGGCGTCGAGGCCGAGCACGCCGTCGCGGATCTCGCCGTTCACGTGCGCGACGGCGTCCTGCACGCCCTTGCCCCCGTAGCGAAGTTCGCCGTCCCGCAGCTCGACGGCCTCGTGCGCGCCGGTGCTGGCGCCGCTCGGGACCGCGGCGCGGCCCCGGGCGCCCGATATCAGCTCGACCTCGACCTCGACGGTCGGGTTGCCGCGGGAGTCCAAGATCTCCCGCCCGGCGACGTCATCAATGATGCTCACATGCACTCCTGTGGTGAGTGTTGCGAATGTAGCGGGTCAAACCGGGGCAATGGGGGCGAACGTGCGTTCGCAGCCCGGGCGACTGATGGGACGAGCCGGGCGCTCAGCCGGTGCGCGCGGCCATCCATTTGGACTGGGCCGCAGCCCACGCCCGGGTGATGCCGCAGTCGAACACCTGGAACGCGTGCGGCAACTCGGGCAGCACGAATAGCTCGATGTCCACGCCCGCGGCCGCGGCCCGGGTCGCGAGCGTGAGGGAATCGTCGAAGAGGTGATCGGAGGTACCGACCGACACGAAGCACGGCGGCAGCCCGCGGAGGTCGGCGGCGGCCGGTGAGACCTCCGGCGCCCGGCGCTCGTCGTCGCTCATGCCGGGAACGAAGCACTCGCGGGCGAGCTGCATGAACTCCGGTGACAGGATGTCGGGACCGTCTGTCGGCCGGACGCCACGCTGACTCGGATTCCCACCCCAGTCGTGAACTCCGTAGGTGAGGTTCAGGCCGTCGACGCGGTCGATGGCACCCATCGCGCGAATGCGCAGCGCGACCGCGGCCGCCATGTAGCCGCCGGCCGACTCGCCGCCGACCAGCAAACGTTGCGATCCGAGCTCGGCGGCCCCGTCGTCGAGGAGCGCACGCGCGACCGCTTCGCCGTCGTCGGGTCCTGCCGGCCACGGGAACTCCGGCGCCTTCCGGTACTCCACCGACACGACCGCCACGCCATGCTCCCGGGCGAGCATCTGGTTCGGGATGTCCATCAACGAAGCCGAGCCCGAGATCATCCCACCGCCGTGGAAGTGGAGGTAGACGGCGCGCGGCTCCGCGTCGGGCCGGTGGACCCGGCACGCCACTCCGCCGATCGCGCGCGCTTCCGCTTCCGGTACCGGAAACGTCGTCTCGTCGATCGACGCTCGCGCGGCCGCGACCCGCTCGTCGCGAGAGGGGTTGCCCGGCAACGCTTCGACCGTCAGAAACGTGTTCCCGGCCGCCACGACCGCGCGCGCTTCGGCGCGCATGGCTTCGATCTCGTCGGACCACAGTCGCATCGCTACGAACCGGTCGGGCCGAATCGCTCGGCGAGGCCGCGGAAGATGCTGATGATCTCGACCGGGATCGGGAAGATGATCGTGGAGTTCCGCTCGGTGGCGATCTCGGCCATCGTCTGCAAGGTACGCAGCTGCATGGCGCCGGGGTTGCTGCTCATCGTCTCGGCGGCCTCACCCAGCCGTTCTGCGGCCTGGGCCTCGCCTTCGGCCGCGATCACCTTGGCCCGCCGCTCGCGCTCCGCCTCGGCCTGACGCGCCATCGCACGCTGCATTTGCTCGGGGAGGCCGACATCGCGGACCTCGACGAGCTCGACCTCGACGCCCCACGCTTCGGTCTGCTCGTCGAGCGCGAGCTTGAGCTCGGTGTTGATGCGATCCCGCTCGCCGAGCAGCTGGTCGAGCTCGTGCCGGCCGATGATCGAGCGCAACGACGTCTGCGCAACGAGTTGGGCCGCGCTGAACCAGTTCTGGATCTTGAGCACCGACGCGACCGGATCCTTGACACGGAAGTACGCGACCGCGTCGACCGCGACCGTCACATTGTCCTTGGTGATCACCTGTTGCGACGCGACCGGCACGGCCTGCGTCTGGAGATTGACCTTTCGCATCTTGTCGAGGATCGGAATGATGAAGAAGAGGCCCGGCCCCTTGGCGCCGACGCAGCGACCCAGCCGGAAGATCACTCCCCGCTCGTACTCGAGGACGATGCGCAAGCCTTTCGCAAGAACGATGAGCAGAACGACGAAAATGATGATGAGCGCGATACCGACAGCCATGAGAGACCTCCGACCGGTGAACCTACTGCGCGCCCGGGCCTGCGCTTTCCCAGAGCTCGCGCACGCGCTCGGCCGGCGCCGCCGCGAGGTCAACGCCGGCGTCGGCCGCGAGCTGCTCCATGCGGCGGAACCGGTCCTTGTACCGGCGCGCCCAGTTCGCCAAGGCCGACTCGGCGTCGACCTCGTGCTCGCGTCCGAACGCGGCGGCGCTCGCGAGCAGCGCGCCCAACGCCGCTTCGACGCCGGCCGGATCAGCCGCGGAGAGACTGCGCACCGCGCCGGCGAGATCGAGCTCCGGCTCGAGACCGATCGATGCGCCCTTGCGGAACAGCTTCTGCGCCGCGATGAGCGCGGGCAGTCCCGCGGTAACGCCGGCGACCAGCGACTGGTCGTCCTGCTCGGTTTTCTTGATCTGCTCCCAGTTCGTGACGACCTCGTTCGCATCGCTCACCTGCACGTCGCCGAACACGTGCGGATGGCGGCGCACGAGCTTGGTGTGCACCGCGCGCGCGACGTCGGCGACCGTGAACGCGCCGGCCTCGGCCGCGAGCACCGACTGGATCATCACCTGGAACAGCAGGTCGCCGAGCTCGTCCTCGAGCGCGTCGTATGCACCGAATGGGATCTCGCCGGCGGGCGCGTCGGGTGGGAGGAGCTCGATCGCCTCCACGACCTCGTACGCCTCCTCGAGCACGTGCCGGCGCAGGGAATGATGCGTCTGCTTCGCGTCCCACGGGCAACCGCCCGGACCGCGCAGCCGCTCGGTGAGTGCGAGCAGCCGCGCGAGCTCGGGGCCGACCGCGGCGTCGCCGGTGTCGACGAACAATGACGTGAGGTGATCGGGCTCCACCGCCCGGTCGAGATCCGCGAGCGCGACCGTGAACACCCGCTCGTCCGGGAGACCGAGGCGTTGAAGCACCGTGACCTCGTGATCGGGTGCGAGCGTCTCGAGCAGTGCGAGCTTCACTTCCGAGCAGACGTTCCGCGAGTCGCATTGTGCGAGCAGCATCGGACCACTTGCGCCGGCCGCGTCGATCGCGAACGAACGGGCGTCGACGACTCGCGCGCCGTGCATCGGGTCGATGTCGAGGCGCCACCACGCGAGGTCGACGAACGAGATCCCCGGGATCAGCTCGATGTCGAGTCCGGCCGCGCGCACGAGCTCGACACTGCGTTCGGCGACCGTCGGGCTGCCCGGAACCGCGTAGACGATCTCGCCGCGTTCGCGAGCGGTCTCGACGACGCGGTCGGCAATTGCCGCGTAGACGGCGTCGAGATCGTCGGCGCTGTCGTAGAGCAGGTCGAGCGGCTCGAGGTCGATGCCGTCACGCGCGAGATCCGCCACCGCGGGATGCCGCGCCGTGCGAACGAACCGCACGGGCACGCGCTCGAGCGCGGCGCGCGCAGCCGGAAGCAGCAGGTCGGCACCCGCCGGACCGAGCCCGACGACCACGACGCGCGGTTTGCGCACGTGCTACGGACTTCCGTTCGCCGCGGCCGGAACCGTGGTGGTTGTCGTGCCCTCGCGCGAGGTCGCCGGACTCGGCGCCTTCGGTTCGGTGACCCGGTATTGTGTCCGACCCTGCGCGTCGGTCGCGTGTCCCCACGTACCGAAGCGGGGGTCGACGTGCACCTTGAACTGCTTGAACAGCCCGTTCACCGCCGAGGAGAGGCTCTGCGAGGCCTGTTGCTGCAGCGCCTGCTGCACTTGGGCCTGGACGTCTGCATACTTCGTCGCCGCGGCCTTGGTCACGAGGATGACGTGGTACCCGAACTGCGTGTGCACCGGCCCGATCGGCGTTCCGAGCGGCGCCGCTTCGGCCGCAGTCTGGAACGCGGCGACGAATTCGCCGGCCGCCAGGCAACCGAGCGATCCGCCCTTCTGCGCGCTCTGCGTATCCGTCGACTGCGCCGTCGCGATCGTCGCGAAAGACCCTCCGGCCGCGAGTTGATCCATGATCGCCTGCGCCGCGGCCTGGGTCTTGACGAGGATGTGGGCAACGTTCTTGCCCGACGCGCAACCGAACTGCGCCGCATGCGACTGGAAGTACGCCTGGCCGGCCGCGTCGGACGTGTCCGTATACGACGCCAGCAACGCGCTGGTCCTCGCGGTTCGATCCGCCATGGTGGCGCGGAACTTGGCGTCGAACGCCTTGAAGATGTTCGGGTCGGGGAAGAGCCGGGCCGCGTCGGTTTCCGCTTTCTTCTGCTGCGCCGCGGTCACGTGGAGATGGCGCGTCGCGAACAGCTCGTCGATCGTCGCCTGCTGGATGAGCTGGGAAAGCCAGATCGCCGTGAGCCGCGTGTCGGCCGAGAGATCGTGACTCACGTTGAACGGTGGCGTCTGGCTCTTCAGAAACGTCTCGAACGGCTTGTTGTCGACGATGCTGCGCACCTCGCTCAGGAGCCGGGCCCGGCTCACGTGCAGGGTGCGGTGCTCGCCTTTCCGCGTGTAGCGGATCGTCGCCGCGTCGTTGAGAGTGCTCGCCACGCCGCCGTTGCTGCCACACCCTCCGGCGAGCACGACGGCGCCGATCGTGAGCAGGAGCGCTAGGGGGCGTTTCATCCGGTGGAGCGTATCGGGGCCGCATCGGAGGGAACGATCTCCTCCAACAACCTGAGCAACGCCTGCGGAAGCGAGAGGTCCGGAGTCGCGGAAACCGGCACGATCACCGTGTCACCGACCACCTGTGCGCGCGACGAGAGGCGCTGCAAGCGAACTTCCTGCGACTTACGGAGCTCCCAACCGTCGAATCGAGCTCGTCCCTTCTGCACGGAAACCGAGCGGATGCCCAGTCGCAGGCATTCGACGCGCAGGCGGGCAACGTCGAGCAGTACCGCGGCGGGCGCGGGCGGAGGACCGTAGCGATCGTTCCACTCGGCGCGAATGTCTTCGACGTCTTCGGGGGTCGCGACCGCAGCGAGCCGTCGATACGCCTCCATGCGCACGTCGTCCCGTGCGACGTATTCGCGTGGGAGGTGCGCGGTGACGGGGAGATCGATCTGCACGTCTTCGGTTGCCTCGCGCGTCGTTTCGGTGAGCTCGTCGACGGCTTCGGTGACCATCTCGACATACAGATCGAACCCCACCGCCGCAATGTGGCCCGACTGCTCCGCTCCGAGCAGGCTCCCCGCGCCGCGAATCTCGAGGTCGCGCATCGCGATCTTGAAGCCCGAGCCGAGGTCGGTGAATTCGCCGATCGTCTTGAGGCGCTCGTACGCCTCTTCCGAGAGCTTGTGATCGCTCGGATACAACAGGTACGCGTACGCACGTTGGCCGCGACGACCGACGCGACCGCGCAACTGGTACAGCTGGGCCAGACCGAGGCGATCCGACCGGTCCACCACGAGGGTGTTCACGGTCGGCATGTCGAGTCCGCTCTCGACGATCGTCGTGCACACGAGCACGTCGTGCTCGTGTTCCCAGAATTCCTGCACCACGCGCTCGAGCCGCGCCTCGTCCATCTGACCGTGCGCGACCGCCACGCGCGCCTCGGGCACGAGCTCGCGCACGTCGGCCGCGACGTGCTCGATGTCCTTCACCCGGTTATGCACGTAGAGCACCTGCCCCTCGCGCAGCAGCTCGCGCCGGATCGCCGCGGATACTGCGCGCGGGTCGTACTCGTTCACGTAGGTGAGGATGGGTTGACGATCCTCGGGTGGCGTGTTCACGAGCGAGAGGTCCCGAATCCCCGTGAGCGACATCTCGAGCGTGCGCGGGATCGGCGTCGCCGTCAGGGTGAGGATGTCGACGCTGGTCCGCATCCCCTTGATGCGCTCCTTGTGTTGCACGCCGAAGCGCTGCTCCTCGTCGACGATGAGCAGACCGAGGTTCTTGAACTTCACGTCTTCGGAG